>NZ_PJLX01000009.1:0-211270 GCF_002843095.1 Pseudomonas sp. YY-1
TACTGGGTCAGTTTTCGGTCAGCGGCAACATTCAGTGTGCCGATATTCTCCACCTCAACGCTCGAAGCGATGCTGGCACGGCCATGGAGAGATCGGGCGTAGACCACCGTTTTACCCTCGGAGTACCGCCCCCATGATCGATCTGTCCACCTGGAACCTCACCATCCCTGTCGGTGTTCCCGCCGCCGTTATTTCCACCCCCGTGCTGGCCGGTGGGTATCAGGATCACTACTTTCAGTCCAAGGAGGGCAAGCTGTTTTTCTGGGCGCCGGTCAACGGCACCACGACCGCCAACTCGACCTACCCGCGCAGCGAGTTGCGCGAGACTTTCGCTGACGGCGCTCTGCGCAACTGGCCCTATAGCGCTGCGGATAACGTGCTGACCGCCACGGCGAGAATCACCCAGGTGCCTTCGAACGGGCTGATCGCGTTCTCCCAGATCCATTCGAAGAACGGCACCTCGCCCCCCGTGATGCTGGGCTATCAATCCTTGTCGCCTACGGGCTATGGCAATGTGGTGATTTCGTTTCGAGGCAATCCGGCCAGCGCCAATGCAACCAAGATCGTGCTGTCGAGCAAGATCAAGCTGAATCAGGATTTCAGTTATGAGGTGTTTCTGGCGAAGAACGGCAGGCTGACGATTGGCCTGGTCGAGCCTGATGGCGCAGTCAGGTCCTGGAGCGGTGTGCTCAACTCGGCCTGGGCCAGCCACAACCTGTATTTCAAGGCGGGCGTTTACACGCTCGACAACAACGGTAATGAGACCAGCGCCGGGGCTGCTGTGTTTTCACAACTGAAAGTCGAGCACCGTTAGGGTCTTGGCCTGCACTCGGATCAGAATGAGTGCAGGTTTTTTGACCACGTCTGGCGCTGGTCAGTTGGTGCAGGTGGGGGCGTCTGCGCTGCTGCTGGTGCCGGTCAGAGGCTGGGATATCTGCAGGTGGCAGTTGCGCCGCACGGTGTTGTCGAGGATCTGGCTCTGTAGCGGCAGCAGGTCGCCGATCAGCAGGTTCTGCAATAGCGGGTTGGCGCGGTACTGGTTGCTGCCCAGCACGGTGTTCTGCATGCCTTCCACGCGGATCATGGCTTTGCCGATGCTTTCCAGGGTGTTGCCGGTGATGACCAGTTGGCCGGCGGTGAGCTGCTCGTTGCGCAGGCTGATGGCGTATTCCGGGGTGGACTGAATGCGGTTGTCGATGATCAGGGCGCCGCTGAGCCCGCCGGCGTCGATGGCGCTGAGCCGGCTGTTGGCGATCAGGTTGTTCTCGATCAGCAGCCCGGCGCCGCCGTTGATCTGCCGCAGCATCACGCCGTAGCCCTTGGACGCACCGAGGCGGTTGTTCTCGATCAGCAGGGCACCGCTTTGCTCGCTGACTTCGATGGCGCTTTTGCCGGTGTGCAGGATCAGGTTGTTCTGAATGCGCCCGCTGCTGCTGCCGCCGATGCGGATGCCGCTGTTGTGCTTAACGTCGTCGATACGGTTGTCTTCGATCAGGAAGCGGCTGTTGCCCAGGTCGATGCCGTACTGCTGCAGGTGGCTGAACTGGTTGTTGCGGATCAGGGCATCGCTGTGGCGCAGCTCCAAGGCGCTGGCCATGCTGTCGAAGCGGCTGTTGTCGATCAGGATGCGCGCCGCCGGCCGGGTGGCCGATTGCTGCGCGCTGATGCCGCTACTGATGCCGCGGGAGAAGTTGGCGTTGTAGCCGATCTTGACCAGGTGCGAGTCGGCAACCTTTAGACGGCTGCCGGCCCAGTTCATGATGAAGGGGCGGGTAGGGCGGTCGGTGGCCAGCGCGCGGCCGTCGCTCCAGCTTTCCAGGCGCGAACCCTTTACCTGCAGCAAGCCCTGGTTGATCAGCGCGGTGCCCGACGGGCCGAAGAGGTAAAGCACCTGATCGTCGATGAGCAGGGCGGCGTCTTCGGCGATCATCAGCGGGTAGCTGAGCAGGTAACCGTCTTCATGCTTACGCAGCACCTTTGGGTCGTTCAGTTGCGCGTGTAGTTGCGCCAGGCTGACGCTGCCACCGCGGATGACCACGGTGCGCGGGTGCTGCGCCTGGTAGCCGGCGATGGCGCGGAACAGGCCGTTGTGCACGAATGGCTCGAAGGGCCAGCTGCCCGCCTGCGCGGAGTACATCGGCTCCAGGCTGGCGTTGCCGCGTTGCGTCGGTGCCTGCAGATCGAAGGCCGGTGGCTGGCTCTGCTGCATGATCTGCTGGCTGGTGCGCTGTTGCTGCTGCTGTTGCCATTGCGGGTCCAGCGTGTGCAACGCCGCGGGGCCGCCGAGGGCACTCAGGCTGCAGGCTGCGCAGGCCGTCAGCAGCAGCGCGCGGGAGAGGGTCAGTGCCTGGGACATGGTGGCATCCTGCGTCAGTTGAGCTGGGGGTACAGCGGTTTCAGATCGCCGCCCACCTGGCTGTAATGATTGATGGCTTTGCCGTGCGCCTGGTACAGGCGTGCGGCCCATTGATGCTGCGGATAGCGAGTGAGAAAGGGCAGCACCCAGACCATCTTGTGCGGGCCGACTTCCGTCTGGCGCTCGGTCAGTTCCGCCAGGGTCTTGGGCTCCAGCACGGCGCGCGCGGCAAAGTTGGCCAGGCCGGCGAGTTTCTCGCGCTCCTGCTCGGTGAGCGGGCGACCGTTATGTTCGGCGGCCTCCACCAGCAGCATCAGCGGTACCAGGGCGTAGTGGCTGTAGTCGGCAGCCAGGCGGCCGCGGGCGACCTCCAGAGGCAGGTACTGGTAGTCGCCCTTGCCGGGCTCGAGCTGAGTGAAGGCGCGTCGCAGTGCGACATCGGCCCATGCCAGGGCGCGGTCATCGTCGAGCAGCATGGCGGTGGCAGCCACGGCCCAAGCGGCCCAGTAGTCGTGGTTGTTGAAGTAGATGCCACTGTCGTAGCGGCGTGGTTCGTACTCGGCCATCACCTTGGCCGACAGCTGGCCCAGCCAGCGCGTCTGAACGGCGCTCAACTGATAGCGCTGATCGCTCAAGGCCTGCACCTTGAGCAGTGTCGAGGCGATGGCGGCCAGTGCCCATTTGCGCGAGGCGACGCCGGTCTTGCTGGCGTCGTCGCTGAGCAGTGCCGACTTGCTGGCCCAGGCATCGAGCCACTGGTTCAGGCAGGCCAGGGCAGTGGTGGCTTCGTCGGCCTTACTGGTGCGCTGGAACACCTGAGTCGCCTTCACCAAGCCGCCGATGTATTGCTTGACCTGCTGGCGGATGCGCTCGGTGTCCTTGCTCTGACGCGCTACCAGCCGTGATTTGCTGGCGTCACTCTGGTCGTACTTGCTGTCCAGTTGCAGGTGTCCGGTGTAGGCGGCAGGCGGTTTTTTCGGGCAGCTTTCGTTGCGGTAGTCGCCCGTCATCTGCGCCGCTATGTTCGGCGTGTGGTTGCTCCAGATCGACTGTGCGGCGCTGGCGCTCATGGGGCCGGCGAGCAGCACCAGCATGGCCGTCAGGCGGCCGGGCGAAATCCTCACAGACATAGCTTGGTCTCGATCTGGAAGGGCTGCTCCACGACCTGGGTCGGTTCGAGCAGCACGGACAGCAGGTTGGCGTCGCGAAATTCTGCGGCGCGGCTCAACTCCAGGTAGTACTGGCCGCCGGTGACGATGGCTTCACGGCGGAACCACACCTTGTCGCGTGTGCCGTTGTCGTAGTAGGTGATGATGTAGAAATTCTTGATGTTGGGATCGCTGATGCGGATGTCGAGCACTGCGTCGCGACCCTTTAGGTCCTTGCGCTGCTCGCCGGCGTTGCTGAGCAGTTCGAGACGGTCGTTGAGACCCATGGACGGGCGTTCGACGCGGTCTTCGAGCAGGCTGTCGCTGGCTTTGCAGCCGCCGTTGACCGCCGGGATCAGCTGGCGGTAGGTCAGGTCGCCATCGAGGCGATAGTTGGCTGGCAGCTCCCAGATGATCAGCTTGGGCGCCTTGTCCGGGGCGTAGTTGGACGACAGCAGGTATTCCAGCAGCGAACCGTCCTGGCCCGCACCGGGCATGGCGTAGTTGATCAGGTCGCTGCTCAGGTACTGCTTGAGAAAACCGTCGAAGTTGAACTGCTTGGTCTCGTCTTCACGGGCGGCGGAGTTACTGGTGCCGACCAGGACGATTTCCGGGTCGGGCTGCTCTTCGAACAGCAGGGACGCATCGTTGTCTTCCGGAACGGTCTGGTAGCCGGGCACGAACTGATAACCGAAGTGGTTGCCGCAGATCGCCGCCAGGCCTAGGTTGAGGGTGCCGTCCTTGTACAGGGTCAGGGTTTGCTCGGTGGTGTAGCCCTTGCGCGGCAATTGCGCGTAGACCGGGTGCTGGCGAATGGCGTCGGCAGTGACCCGGGCGGTGGCTTCTGCACCTACCGGGGTCCAGTGGTGGTCGCGGCGGAAGAAGAAGTCCTTCGGTGGCTGTTCGACCAGGGTCATGATGTCCGGAACGATGGCGCCACCATCACGCATCTGCTGCAGAAACTTGCGCAGGTTGGCGCTGGCGCGCGCGTAGTCGAAGCCATGCATCTGTCCTGGCTGCAACTGAGCGCGATGCATCAGGCCGCGAGTCGGCTGCACGGCCACTGCCACTTGAGTGCCATGGCTGGCGAACGCACGCATCAGACGGGCGAATTCCGGCTGCATGGCTGGCGGAATGCCGAATTCGTTGGTCAGGTCGACTTCCGAACGAAACAGCCAGCGGTCGCTCCCCGGCACGATCTGCTTGAGCGACTTCATGTTGCCTTCGGCATATTCCTCGGGCGCACTGAGTTGCGGGCAGATCAGGCATTGCAAGTCCGTACATTCATCGGTCTTTTCGCTTTGCGACGCAGCGGAAACGTTCTGTACGCCCGCTGCGATCAGGCTACCGATGGCCAGGAGAAAATAGTGCTTCATGCTCTTTGCGATCATCGTCCGCTCACTTGTTTGGCCAGCCGTTCAGGGTTCATTCGCTGGGGTCGATGCTGTTGGCCAGGGTTATCGCGCGGTAGCCGTTGGCTGCGGGTAGCAGGGCGTAGGTGTAGGAGCGGCCCTTTTTCAGGAACAGCTCGTCGAAACCGATCAGCTGTTCGCTGTCGGCATAGGCGGCGAAGGCGATCTTCAGTTCGTTGACCATGCGGCTGCCGGTCTCGTCGCGCTTGATGGTGTCGACCACCACGTGCTGCCCGTCGACGGTCTTCAGCGCCGCCGGCTTGTCGGTGAGGTTGTAGAAGGCGATCTGCGCCTTGCGCGGTTCGTTGACGAACTGGTCGGCGATCAGCAGCAGTTGGCCGTCGCGGTAGATCACCGTGCTGGCGGTATTGGCCTTCAGCTCGTGCTCGATCGCCTGGTTGGCCACGGCGATACGCTGCTTGCCTGGCGTAACGAAGCGATAGCCCCCGAACTGGCCTCCGGTGACGACCTGAGGTTTGTTCTTGCCGCTGAGGGTGACCTCGATGTTGCGTTCACTGAGGTTGAGTACCCGTACGAAAGCCGAGTTGGCCGGGGCCACCGGGTCGTAAAGGTCGGCGTTGCCGTCCTGGGCCTGTGCGGCGGCGCTGGCGATCGTCAGCAGGATGATCAGGGCGCGGGAGATGAGGGCGGGCATATGACGTTACCTCGGTCAGTGTTGGGCAGTTTCTGGCATAGCCAGGGCGGAAGGAATCTGACGCTGGGCGAGCAGGGTGCGTAGGGGGAACTCCCAGATCACGGTCTGCAGGTCACCGCTTTTCGCGGCTGGGCCGGCGAGAAATTCGCTCATCGATTGGAACGGGCCGCGGGCTTCAAGTGCGACGCTTACCAGGTCACGCTGCAGGGCCTCTTTGAGAAAACCAACGAAATTCCAGTCATCGATGCGCGTGTAGCTGGTGCCTACCAGCGCCAGCGACACGGCCTCTTCGCCGAACAGGCTGTCGGCAAGGTCGTTATGGCTCTGCTGCAGGGTTTCGTAGAGCTGGATATGCACTGGCTCGAAATAGCTGGGCGCCAGCCTGGGGTCGAACTTGAGATAGTTGAGCAGATCACCGGTCACCTCTTTTTCACTGACGGCCTGGGTCAGGTAAGGGGTGTCGCCCAGTAGCTCGGGAAACTGCTTGGCCAGAGTCTGGGCTGCCAGTTCGGCGCCCCTTGGGCTCCAGTGGGTGTCGTTACGCAGGAACAGCTGCTCGGTGGCCGCCGCGCTCTGGTAGGCGCTGCGCAGGTCCACGGTGTCGATGCCGTGGTCGTGCAGGCGCTGACTGAAGTGCTGGTACAGGCCGCTGATCTGCTGCGAGGGGGTATAGGTGGAGTGTTCGGCGTAGGTGTCCAGCTTCATCGGAATCGGCAGGACGATCAGCCGCGCGCCCTGTTGCGCCAGTTGCGCGCGCACCTTGTCGATCAGCACGATTTGCCGCTCCAGGTTGCCCTCGAGGTCACGGGGTTGCAGGTATTCCTGGTTGGTGAACAGCCAGCCGTCGCGGCCCAGTACCACGCCGCTGGCGCCTTCACGAAAGATCGCGTGCTGGATGTTGGCCCACAGCTCGACGGATGGGTCGCGCAGGAACAATTGCTTGTCGTAGAACTGCTCGAACTTGCGCACCAGTTTGCCATCGAGAAACAGCGACAGAGCCTGGGTCTGCGTGCCGGCGAAGGCGAACACCGTCGGCAGCGAGTACAGGAACATGGCGCACAGCATCACGCAGAAGAGAATCCCGTTGATCTTGCTGGCCGAGTTCATCACCGGAAACATGTGGGCATCCTCAGAACTGGAAATACAGGAAAGGTGAGAAGGAGTTCGCGGCCAGGCGGGTCAGCGTCAGCAGGAAGCCGACCCACAGCAACAGGGCGCTGAAGCCGCTGACGTGCTGCATGAAGTACTGGTCCTTGTGCGTGCCGGCGTAGTAGCGAATGTTGATGCCGCCGGCGATGACGATCCACAGCAGGGCGATCAGGGTGAAGGTCATGCTCATGGCGGAGGTGCCGAACCAGTAAAGGTCCAGCGAGCCGATGCCGTTGAGGCCGATCAGCGCCTGGTAGACCTGCAGGGCGTGCGGCAGGTTGCCGGTGAAGAACAGTGGCATGCACGAGGCCAGCACGAACATGCAGCGGGCATTGCGCCAGAAGTTGTAGGGCGTATTGACCTTGGTGGCGATACCCAGCTTGCGTTCGACCACCATGGCAATACCGAAGAACAGCCCCCAGAAGATGAAGGCGAAGCTTGGCCCGTGCCAGAGCCCGGACAGCACCATGGTGATGACCAGCCCGACGAGCATACCGGCCAGGCGCTTGCGTACCAACGGCATGTACACGTAGTCACGCAGGAAGTCGGCCAGGGTCATGTGCCAGCGCTGCCAGAACTCGGTGATGCTCTGCGCGATATAGGGCTGGTTGAAGTTCTCGGCGAAGCGAAAGCCCATCATCATGCCCAGGCCGATGGCCATGTCGCTGTAGCCGGAGAAGTCGAAGTACAGCTGCAGGGCGGAGATCAGCAGGCCAAACCAGGCGTCGGCCATCTGCAGCTCATCACCGCCTCCAATGAACAGGGTATTCATCGGTGCCAGGGAGTCGGCGATCAGCACTTTCTTGATGAAGCCGAGCATGAAGCGGCAGGCACCGAGGGAAAACAGCTCCAGCGAGTGGGTGCGGTTCTTCAACTGCTTGTCGATCAGGCTGTAGCGCAGGATCGGCCCGGCGATCAGTTGCGGGAAGAGGGCGATATAGGCAGCGAAATCGACGAAGCGATTGGTGGGTTCGGCATTGCGTCGATAGATGTCGACGATGTAGCTCAGCGCCTGGAACACATAAAAGGAGATGCCCAGCGGCAGGATGATGTGTTCCAGGGTGAAGGTGTTGATGCCCAATGGCTCCAGCACTGCCACCAGCACATCGGCACCGAAGTTGGCGTACTTGAAGTAGCCGAGGGTGGCCAGGTTGCCGATCACGCCGACGGTCAGCAGGCGAAAGGCAATCTTCTTCTCGCCGGCATCGATTCGCGCCTTGATGCGCAGGCCGAACCAGTAGTTCCAGTACGAGATGGCAACGAACAGCAGCAGGAAGTCCGGACGCCACCAGGCGTAGAACAGGTAGCTGCCGAGCACGATCACGTACGAGCGCCAGTGGTCCTTGGCTATGTAGTAACAAAGCAGGAACACCGGCAGGAACAGGAACAGAAAGACGTTGGAGGCGAAGATCATGCTAGCGCTGCTCTCGGTCAGTAAGTCAGGGTTATGCCCAGCGTCAGTTGATAGTCATCACCGATTTCCAGCGCGCTACCGGCCTTGAAGTAGCTCAGGCTGGTAAGGGTGTTGAGCTGTACCCGTTTACCGTTGTAGGCCAGCGGGAACATGCGCCAGTAGTGGTTGATGTCGAGCACCTGGCCCAGGTGGGACGAGCTGGTATCGCGTACCACGCCTTCGTTGGTGGTACGCAGGGGCATCTGCGCCGAGCTGTTACGCAGGTGCAGGTCGCTGATGCGCAGATCCAGCGCGCTGCGGTCAGTGGGCTGGGTTTCCAGCACGATGCCGTAGAAGGCGAGGTTGCTCAGGTTGACGCTGACCAGGTTGCTGACCAGGCGATTGCTGTAGCTCAGCGGATCGTTGCGTCGGTCGGACTGAATGCGGTTGAGGGTGAACCCGTCGCTGCCGCTGTCGTCCGGGCGATCGGTGATACCACCGCTGATGCCTACGCGCGGTGTCCATGGCAGTGTCTCGAAGCGTTTGCCGACATCCGCCACCACCGCCCAACCGGTCTTGTCGCCACTGTCGCGCAGGCCATTGTTCTGCGTGGTTTCCAGCCTGCCGTCGAGTGCAGCGACTTCCAGATGGTAGTCGCTGATCAGCGATGTCAGGTGGCGGGTATCACCGTGCACAAATACGCCGTAACGCAGGCCATCGAAGTCCTGGCGATCATCCGGCGAGCTGCCCGAGTAGTCGTCCTCGTACAGCAGGCGCGCGCCGATCCAGTGATCGGCATGCCAGCGCAAGGCGTATTCGGCCATCAGGTAACGAATCTTCTTGTCGCGCGGGTCGAGTCGGTTGTCGTCGGAGTTGTAGTAGTAGAACTTCTCGGCGATGGCGACGAAGCCGCTGGCGAAACTGTCGTTGTAGTCCAGTCGCAAGGCTTCGATGCTGTCGTCCCACCAGATACCGAAGCGATCACTGAAGCGCTGGCGGCCGAGGGTCGCGGAAAAGCGCGGGTCGTCGCCCAGCAGGTTACGGCGTACATAGAACTCGCGGGCTTCGCTGTAGGCATGGCGCCGACTCGATACGTTCTCGTCATTGCCCTCATCGCTTTGCAGGGCATTCGGATCTGTGTCGTAGTTGAGCCACAGGCGGCCGAAGGCTTCCCACTTCGCCCAGCGTTGCTCGGGCGAATACCAGCGGTAGGACGGCTCGTAGCGCAAGCTGAAGAAGCTGCGACGGTCTTCGCCCAGGCGCGTTTCGTCCGGCCCATAGCCGGTACGCAGGAACAGCTTGTGCGTCAGCAGCGAGGTGACCGGCTCCAGCTCGGGCGAGGTGAGGCTGGGTTCTTCTGCGTGCAGCAGGCCGAGCGGCAGGCAGGCGAGCAGCAGTGCTGCGCGGCTAAGGGCGTTAGGAGCGCTCACAGTGTGGATTCCTCGATAAGACGGTTGCCTTCGGCGGTGGCTGTATCGCGCTGTTCAGGCGTGAGCCGGGTGCTGAGCGAGTGCATCAGATCGCTGGCGCGCAGGTCGCCCAGCTCATGGGCGGCATAGGCAAAGGCATAGGCCTTGCCGTTATCGCGGCAGATGGCGCGGCCGTAGGTATAGAGGCGGGCGATGCGCAGCAGGGCATTCACCGAGCCTTGGCGGGCCTCTTCCATGTACAGCGCCAGGGCGCGATCCTGATCGGGCTCGTCCAGCCCGCCCTGGCTGTACAGGTCGCCTTCGAGCAGCAATGCCTCGGGGTATTGCTCGGCCTGCAGTTCGGCGATCAGGCGTTGGCTCAAGCGTGGATCGAGGGTGCGCCACAGCACCATGTGCAGGCTGGCGCGCAGTGCCTTGATGCGCTGCGGAGTGATCGGGTTTTCGCGTTCGACCATGCTCAGGGTCGGGCTATTGTTCTGGCGTTGTTCCAGGCGTTGAATCAGGGTCAGCACCGGCTCCGGGCTGTAACGGTCCGGTGCGGTCATGAGAAAGCTGGCCTTGCTCAGCATGGCTGGGCCGAAATCACGTTCGATGGCGTTGTCCAGCCACTGCAGTACTTCCCGGTCGAGCTGTTCGACCAGGCTGGCATGGGCCTTTGCCTTGAGTTCGCGGGCTGCTTTTTCTTCGTCGTTCTGCGCGCGGGTTGTCGGGCGGTTGTTGTTGAAGGTGCTGATCTCGATGTTGCGAATGTTCGCCACCTGCTGGGCGATGCGGTGCACCAGGTCGATCGGCAGCGCGTTCATGCGCGGTGCCAGGCGTTCGGCGAAGGCGCGAAACAGCACGTTGCGCTGCTCGCCAAGAAAGTCGTAATAGCGCTGTACGGCGCGCGGGTCACTCTCCACGGCCAGCTGGAACCACTTCTCGGCTTCGTTTCTGTCGCCGTAGCGGGCTGCCGCCACCGCTCGGTACAGCGGCGCGTGGCAGTAGATCAGGCAGGCGCGGTCATAGAGTTCGATCAGGCGGGTGACTTCGTCCTGCGTGAACAGCTCGGGGTAGACCAGAAACACTTCGAGGCGCGTGTCGACTGCGATGAAATCGCGTCCCGGTGTAAAGCGGCTGAGGGCCTGACGCATGTATGTGCGGTTGGCCTCGCGCCAGCGCGGCTTGTTGTCCAGCAATCTGGCCAGGGGAATCAGCGCACCGATGTCACCGCGGCCATCGGCGAAGGCCTGCTTGAACAGGTCGATGGCCTGTGTGGTGTTCGCCGGGCTGCGGCTGGCCAGTACCTCGCCAAGCAGGCGCGTGGCGGCCAGGTCGCCACGCGCGGCCAGATGGCGCAGGTCTTCCTCGACCTCCGCCTGGCCGTCCTGAAACAGCGCATAGCGGACCTGCTCGAGGCTGCGTGCCGCATGAGCCGAGCTGGCGAGAGCCAGCATCAGAGCGGTTGTGCAAAGAAGATATCTGACCGGCATGGCGACCTCAGAACGTCCAGCGCAGTGGCAGGCCAAGTTTGAAGTCGACGGCAGTGGGCAATTGATAGGCGCTGCGCGGCAACTCCTGATCCGGCTTGATGGTCAGCTCGACCATTTGTCGTTGATCGTCGACGCGGCTGGCGACGATCTCGCCGGTGTAGATGGTGTCACTGCCCAGGACGCGCATCTCGACCGCTCGCACGCGCTCGATCTTGTCCATGCGCTCGAACGGCACGCTGGCCTTGACGTTCAGCGGCTGATCCTGCGGCAGCAGGTGCACCAGTTGCTCCTGCTTGTAGGCGAAGCCGTCCATACGCGGGCGGGGGAAGTACAGGCTGCAGTCGCAAGGGCTGGCGATCACCGTCTCGACGGTCACGCGGCCGAGCAGGGCGGCTGCATCCTGTTCGGAGAGGCTGGCCAGAGCGGCGATGTCGGTCGGGCTGGTCAGGCTGCTGGCCAGTTGCGTGGACACGCTGGCCAGCGGCTGGCCGGTGCTCACGCTGGTCTGCTCGGGGCCGATCAGGTACTTGAGGTTGCCGTTCTCCGGCATGCTCAGCACATAGGCGTTGGCGCTGACCACCGCCTGTGCGGCCGGCATCTGGAAGAACAGCAGGTAGCTCTTGTAGACGATCAGGCTGACTGCCGCGAGGCCGGCGCCGAGAAACAGCATCGAACCCAATGCCGCCTTCAAGCGTTCCGTGGGCGTACGCGAGCTGGCCTGCTTGGTCTTGCGCTCCTTGATGTAGTTCTCGCGCTGCATCACGTTGAACAAGCCGTTGATGTCGGCGATGTCGCCGGACATGTAGGCCGAGATGATGTAGCGCAGGATGTCGCGCTTCTGCCGATCCAGCTCGACGAACTCGGCGCCGACTTCGTGACCGCGCTGGGAGACGATCTTCAGCTTGGTGTCGATGTTCAGATCGACCTTGTTCAGCTTCAGCTTGATCGAGCCCTGGAACAGGCTACCGAGCTTCAGTGGCTGCTCGTAGGACAGGCCGATGCCGCCCAGGGAGATGTCCAGGATCTCGCATTCCACGCCGTTCAGGCCGTGACCTTGCAGGCTGATGCGGGCGGGGATCTTGGCGCGCACGAACTGGCGCTCATCGATCGCTTCGTGAACAACGTTTACAGGTAAGACAGTGGTGCTACTCATAGCATTCGCGCCTTTACTTAAGATTGCGTGAGTTCTAGCAGGACCGAAATGACCCCGAAGAAGATGGCAATGGAGGACAACAACATCGTCTTCGACGTCCATCGATTAAGGGCTGCATCGAAACTGACGCTGCCGTTGCTGAGCGTGGTCTTTTGCCGGGTCCAGCTCTGCTGATCCATGTGGAACATGGTGTAAACCTTCATCACCGAGCCGACGATCTGGTTGTAATACAGAACGAAGGGGTACATCGGATGCACCGGGTGCTTGGCAAAGAAGAACAACAGCGTTACCAGGGTGCGCGACAACAGGACCCAGAACAGGTACAGCAGCAGGTACTGGATGCCGAACAGCAGGCCGGCCACCACCGAGGCGCTCAAACCCATCAGGCAGGTCCACATGGACACGCGCTGGTCGTACAGCACGTACATGGTGAACAGGCCCAGGCGGTCGAGGCCCAGCAGTCGGGTGGCGCGGAAGTTCTGGCGCAGCGAGTTGCCATACCAGCGGTACATCAGTTGCCGGGTCGCGCGCAGGAAGCTGTTGTCTGGTGGATGCTCCACCGTCAGGGTGTGGCTGTCGGGCACGTAGAAGGTGTCCCAACCGGCGCGCATCAGGCTGAACCAGGAGGATTTGTCGTCGCCGGTGAGGAACTGGAAGCGGCCCAGCCGCCAGTGATCGAGGAAATCGGCTTCCACGTCCTTGATGAATTCCGGGTTGGTCATCACGCTGGCGCGGAAGAACGACAGGCGCCCGGTCATGGTCAGCACGCGTTTGCTCAGCGCCATCGAGCACATGTTGATGTGCCGCTGGACGAAGCGCATGGTGTGCCACTCCTGCATCAGCTTGCTGCCTTCCACCTCGCAGAACTCGTTGGTGGTGATGCCGCCGACGCTGGGTAGATAGGCGAACATGCTGACGGCGCGCTCGACGCAGCCGGGCAGCATCATGGTGTCGCCATCGACCACACCGACCACGGCGTTTTCCAGGGGCATCTGCCGGGACAGCGCGCGGAAGGCATGCGCCAGGCCGTCGCGTTTACCGGTGCCACGGGCGCGCACGATGATCAGCTTGATATCGTCGCGGTCACGGACCTCCTGACGCATGATGTCCTTGATGAAGTTCTCGTCGCCTTTCTCCACGATCGAGGCGATGACGGTGCATGGCACCGGCATCCGCTGCACTTCCTGAAACACCGACTGGTAGACCTTGAAGGTGGTGTGGGTCGGGATACGGAAACTGGTCACCACCATGAACATGTGCTCGGGCAGTGCCGCAGCCCCCATGCGCTCGACGGCCTTGCGCATGCGTGGGAAACGCCAGTGCAGGAAGTACATGCCGCGGACATAGTGAGTGGCCGCATTGCCATAACGCCACATGCCCAGCGCACCGATCAGAAAAATGAATTTCTGATGCGACGGGTCGAGGTAGCTCGGGTCGACCATTTCCGAGGCAAGCGCGAGCAGGGCGATTAGGCACGCCCAACCGCACAGCTTGCCGAAGCCGGATGAGGTATCGACCCCGTTGAATAACCTAGGCATGTGACGTGCTTCCTCCAGTGAAGCCGTGTACGAGCGTCAGCCGCTGTGACGCTGAAAGTCGCTAGTTGACCGTGGTGTCGGTGCGGCCGTAGACATCCTCGAAGCGCTCGATGTCGTCCTCACCCAGATAGCTGCCGGACTGGACCTCGATGATCTCCAGAGGAATCTTGCCGGGGTTGGCCAGACGGTGAACCGCGGCGATGGGGATGTACGTCGACTGGTTTTCCCAGAGCAGGAAGGTCTTGTCGTCACAGGTCACCCGTGCGGTGCCGGAGACCACGATCCAGTGCTCGGCACGGTGGTGGTGCTTTTGCAGTGACAGGCTGGCGCCTGGCTTGACCACGATGCGCTTGACCTGAAAGCGGTTGCCGCTGTCGATCGAGTCGTAGCTGCCCCACGGGCGATAGACCTGGCAATGGTTCTGCGCCTCGGCGCGCCCATCGCAGGTGAGGGTGTTGACCAGTTGTTTGACGTCCTGCACGTGATCCTTGTGGGCGACCATCACGGCGTCCTTGGTCTCTACCACCACCACGTCCTTCAGGCCGACCAAGGTCACCAGCTTGCTCTGGCTATGGGCCAGGCAGTCCTGGCTGTCATGAATCACCACGTCGCCAGAGCGGCTGTTGCCGTTGTCGTCCTTATCCTGAACGTCCCACAGCGCGGACCAGGAACCGACGTCGTTCCAGCCTGCTGCGAGCGGCACCACGCAGGCGCGCTCGGTCTTTTCCATCACCGCGTAGTCGATGGAGTTATCCGGGCAGCACTCGAAGGAGCTGGGGTCGATGCGGATGAATTGCAGGTCGCTCTTGCTACGGCTGAGTGCCAGCTGGCAGGTGTCGTAGATGTCCGGGTCGTGACGCTGCAGTTCTTCCAGATAGCGGCTGCAGCGGAACAGGAACATGCCGCTGTTCCAGACGTAATCGCCTTGCGCCACGAACTCGCTGGCGGTGGCCAGGTCGGGCTTCTCGACGAACTGCTCGACTGACAGAACGCCACCCGGCAGCCCGGCTCGCTCGCCGGTCCTGATATAGCCGTAACCGGTCTCGGGTCGTTCGGCGGGGATGCCGAACAGCACCATTTCGCCCTGTTCTGCAGCCTTGCGAGCTACACCGAGGGCGCCGTGGAATACCTGCAGGTCTTCGATCACGTGATCGGCCGGCAGCACCAGAAGCAGTTCGTCACGCCCGGCCGCGAGCAGGTGCATGGCGGCGATGGCCACGGCCGGCGCGGTGTTGCGGCCGAACGGTTCCAGCAGAATGGTCTGCGCCTCGTTGCCGATGGCGGCAAGTTGTTCGCTGACGATGAAGCGATGTTCTTCGTTGCATACCACGATGGGGCGGCTGATGCCTTCGATTGCCAGGCGGCCGAGCGTCTGCTGAAACAGGGTCTCGCTGCCGGTGAGGGCCAGGAACTGCTTGGGATATAGCTTGCGCGAGAGCGGCCAGAGTCTGGAGCCACTGCCGCCGGACAAAATCAGAGGAATCATGCTGTCACTCCTTGTAAACATCGGCTCGGATCGTATGGGCAGTGAACTGGCGACACGCCATAACCAACCAAGCGGCACCTGACTGGTGCCGCCTCTGTTCTTGTTAGCTGTCTGCTACCAGCAGATGCCTTCCTTGTTGGCCTGGGTGGCATGCGCCATGAACCCCACGAGATCGACGATCTGTTTGTCGTCGCCGACGCTGTTCATGACCTCGGCGAAGCGCTGTTCGCCATTGCCGATGATCAGTACATCGGATTGCGAGACCACCTCATCGAGCTCCTTGCACAGCAGCGAGGAAACGTGAGGGATCTTCGATTCGATGTATTCCTTGTTCGCGCCGAACACGCGGGCGTACTCGACGTTGCTGTCGAAAATACGCAGCTCATAGCCTTTGCCGATCAGCATTTCGGCCAGCTCGACCAGGGGGCTTTCGCGCAGGTCGTCGGTGCCGGCCTTGAAGCTCAGACCCAGCAGGCCGATGCGGCGCTTGTCGTAGTGGGTGACGATGTCGAAGGCTTTTTTCACCTGGGCGGCGTTACTGCGCATCAGCGAGCTGATCAGCGGTGTTTCCACGTCCAGGCTGCCGGCGCGGTAGGAGAGGGCGCGCACATCCTTGGGCAAGCACGAGCCGCCGAAGGCGAAGCCGGGCTTCATGTAGTACTTGGAGAGATTGAGCTTGTGATCCTGGCAGACCACATCCATCACTTCGCGGCCGTCGACGCCGGCTGCCTTGGCGATGTTGCCGATCTCGTTGGCGAAGGTGACCTTGGCCGCGTGCCAGACGTTGCAGGTGTACTTGATCATCTCCGCCACTTCGATGGACTTGCGGATGATCGGAGCGTCCAGTTCGCTGTACAACTCCTGCAGTAGGTCGCCGGACTGCTCGTCCAGTTCACCGATCACGGTCATGGCCGGGAAGTCATAATCCTTGATCGCGGTGCTTTCACGCAGGAATTCCGGGTTGGTGGCCACGCCGAAATCGACACCGGCTTTCTTGCCGGACGCTGCTTCGATCAGGGGAATCACCACATTCTTTACCGTGCCCGGCAGAACCGTGCTGCGTACGACCACAGTGTGGCGCTCCTGCTTGTCGCGCAGGGCGGTACCGATCTGCTTGCACACCGACTCCATATAACCGAGATCAAGGTCGCCGTTGCGCTTGCTCGGCGTGCCCACGGCAATGAAGGACAGTTCGCTGGCCAGGACTGCTGCCGCCACATCGGTGGTGCCACGCAGCAAGCCGGAGTTGACGCCGGCTTCGAGCAGTTCGGCGAGGCCGGGTTCGACGATGGGGGACTTGCCTTGATTGATCAGGTCGATCTTGGTTTGCGATACGTCGACGCCGATGACCTCATGGCCGCGAGCCGACAAGCAACCG
Source organism: Pseudomonas sp. YY-1 (assembly GCF_002843095.1). Lineage (NCBI taxonomy): Bacteria > Pseudomonadati > Pseudomonadota > Gammaproteobacteria > Pseudomonadales > Pseudomonadaceae > Pseudomonas > Pseudomonas sp. YY-1. The sequence continues at coordinate 16,571 of NZ_PJLX01000009.1, forward strand.
GCGCATACGGCGCCCACATAACCCAGGCCAAAGATGCTGATTCGCATAGATCCCTCTCTCATATAAGTGAGCTAGCCGATTTGAACTGGCCAACATCCGTGTTCATTAAGTACGCCATTAAGATTGCGTAATGGTTACTGCAATCGAATGGGGTGCTCGAATTGGCGCGGATACTAAGTTGGCTGTTTTGGCATTTCAAGCAAAACGTGAACCAAAAGTTAGGAAATGTGTGCTGCTCACTTTATTTAATATTTTTTATAATAAAAACAATTACTTGTAATTGTTGTTTTTTAGGCGCCAAAAAATAGTTGTAGCTTTTTGGTGCGTTATTTTTATGGCGTCATAAAAACATTATCTTTTGTGCTTGGTTCTATTGCACTGAAGTAAGACTCTGCTCGGAAGTTGTGCGTGAGTGTGCTGCGTAGTTTTCAGCGCCACGAACGGAGGTGGTGATCTGCCATCATGCGAACGTGCTGGGGGAGTTTCGAAGTGTCAGAGTTGCCAGGGGAGCTTCTTTGCTCTGTGAGTCGGGCCACGTAATTGAGGCTTGGCACGATGCCAGTGCCTGGACTACTCTCCGGTCACCGGGCTAACGAAGTGGCCAACAGGCAGGATGCCGACCCCATACACTTCGTTAGCTCGGTGTTCATTGCTTGCGCTGGCCTATGCGAGGCGAGCGGAAACGACAAAGCCCTCCGAGAGAGGGCTTTGTCGTTTCTGCAAGACGCCTTGCGCGTCTGCTGTCTGTTAAAAGCATCCCTGCTTCCTTTCCATTCCCGCCCTAAGCACCGTTGTTGGTTAGCCTAGGCGATATCTGGCGTTTTGCCGTGTTGCCCCTGCCAGGTGGACTCCAGTATCAGTCGCTGCGCTGTAGGTGCGTTCTGTCGGGTTTGGGGGCTATCAGGTGCTCGGGCAGGTCGAGCAGGTCGGTGTCGTAGGTCTCCAGTGGCGGTGGGCGCCGTTCGAAGCGGGCACCGAGCACCAGCATGCAGGGCGTGAGCAGCAGGGTTAGCACCGTGGCGAAGGCCAGGCCGCCAGCGATGGCGCTGGATAGCTGCGTCCACCACTGTGTCGAGGGGGCGCCGAAGCCGAGGCTCGGGGTGATCAGGTCGACGTTGATGCTGAGCACCATGGGCATCAGGCCGAGGATGGTGGTCACTGCGGTGAGCAGCACTGGGCGCAAGCGCAGGCTGCCGGTTTCCAGCGCCGCTTCACGCGGTTCCAGGCCCTGGCGACGCAACTGGTTGTAGGTGTCGATCAGGATGATGTTGTTGTTCACCACGATGCCGGCCAGGGCGATCAGGCCCATGCCGACCATGACGATGCCGAACGATTGACCATTGACCAGCAGACCCATCAGCACGCCGGCGGTGGACAGGACGATGGCTGACAGTACCAGCGCCGCCTGGTAGAGGCTGTTGAACTGTGTCACCAGGATAATCGCCATGAGGAAGATGGCGACGACGAAGGCGGTCATCAGGAAGGTGGCCGCCTCGCGCTGGTCGGCATCCTCGCCGGCGAACGTCACCTTGACCTCGGCCGGTACATCGCCGAGCGCTTCGCGCAATGCCTTGAGGCGTTCGTCCAGGCGCGCACCTTCGGCCAGATCGGCCTGCAGGGTGATGGTGCGGTCGCCGTCCACGCGCCTCAGGGTGCCGACCTTGGGCGCAGGCTGCAGGTCGACGAAGTTGCTCAGCGGCACCTGGCCGGCCGGTGTGTTGAGGGTCAGGCGGCCGAGCTGGTCGAGCGAGCGCCAGTTGCCGGGCAGGCGCACACGGATGTCCACTTCGTCGGTGGCATCTTCGGGGCGGTAGGTCGCCAGTTTCAGGCCGTTGGTGATCATCTGCACCGCGTTGCCGACGCTGAGCACATCGGCGCCGAAGCGTGCGGCGGCCTCGCGGTCGACCTTGATCCGCCACTCGATGCCGGGCAGGGCGCGGTCGTCCTCGATATCGGCGAAGCCGCCGAGGCGCGTCATTTCCCCGCGGATACGCTCGACCCACTGCTCGCCCAGTGCAGGGTCCAGTGAGCTGATCTGCAATTTGACCGGCTTGCCGTCAGTGGGGCCCTGTTCCTGTTTACGGAACTCCAGCACCACGCCAGGGATACCCGCGGTACGCTGGCTCATTTCGGCGAGGATGTCCTTGGCCGGTCGGCGCTGGTGCCAGTCGACGAACTGGAACTGCAAGGTGCCGATCACGTCGGCACCGAGCTGGCCCTGCTGGCCTTCTGGCTGGGCCAGCGAGCGCGCATACAGCGCCTTGACCTCACGCATGCCGATCACCTGCTTTTCCACCTGCTGGAGCAGGGCGTCCTTCTCCTGCACCGACAGATCGCCGCGAGCGCGCAGCCAGATCTGCGCGCTTTCCGGCTCGACGTCGGGGAAGAATTCCACACCATGGTTGAAGCGCCCGTAACCGACGTAGATCAGGGCGATCAGCGCCAGCATGCCGAGCAGGGTCAGCCCCGGGCGCTTGAGCAGCGTCGCCAGCAGATTGCGGTAGGCGTTGCCGGCGCGATTGGTGCTGGGGGCTTGCGGGCGTGCCTGGCCGCCAGTGACGGCGCCGAGCACCGGCAGAAACACCAGGGCCATGGCCAGCGAGGCCAACAGGCAGAGAATCACGGTTGCCGGCAGGTACTTCATGAACTGGCCGACCACGCCGGGCCAGAACAGCAGTGGTAGGAACACCACCAGGGTGGTGGCGGTGGAGGCGATCACCGGCCAGGCCATCCGTGTCGCGGCATTGGCCCAGGCCTGGCGAGGCGTCTGGCCCTGTTGCAGGTAGCGGTCGGCGAGTTCGGAGACGACGATGGCGCCGTCGACCAGCATGCCGGCCACCAGAATCAGGCTGAACAGCACGACGATATTGAGGGTGAAGCCGAGCATCCAGATCAGCAGGATGCCGCTGAGGAAGGCGCCGGGAATGGTCAGGCCAACCAGCAGCGCCGAACGCATGCCCATGCTCGCCACCACCAGGATCAGCACCAGGACGATGGCGGTGAGTACGTTGTTGAGCAGGTCGCCGAGCATGTTCTGCACTTCCTGCGACTGATCCATGATGTAGCTGACTTCCACACCTGGCGGCAGCAAGGGCTTGGCTTGCTCCATCAGTGCCTTGACCTGATCGATGGTCTCGATGATGTTGGCGCCGCTGCGCTTGGCCACTTCCAGCACGATGGCCGGCTGGCCGTTGATGCGGGCGAAGCCGGTCGGGTCCTTGAAGGTGCGGCGGATGGTGGCGACGTCGGCGAAGGTGACCACGCTGTCGCCGACCACCTTGATCGGCATGCGCATCACGTCTTCGAGGTCTTCGATGACGCCAGGCACTTTCATGCTCATGCGGCCGGCGCCGGTGTCCAGGCTGCCGGCAGCGACCAGGCGGTTGTTGCGGCTGACCAGGTTGAACAGCTCGTTGTAGTCGATGCCGTAGCTGTCGAGCACTTGCGGGTCGACGACGATTTCCAGCAGGTCTTCACGGTCGCCGCCAATTGTCACCGAGAGCACCTCGGCGATGCCTTCCACGTTCTCCTTCAGGCGCCGGGCGATATACACCAGCTCGGTTTCGGCGATGGGCCCGGACAAGCCCACCGACAGTACCGGGAACAGCGCCACATTGACTTCGGTAACGGTCGGCTCGTCGGCCTCTTCAGGCAACTTGCTGCGCGCGGTATCGACTTTCTCGCGCACGTCGGCCAGCGCCACCTTGGCATCGAAGCCAGCGTCGAACTCCAGCGTTACCGAGGCGTGGCCTTCGCTGGAGACCGAGCGCATTTCCTTGACGCCCTCGAGGCTGCGCAGCTCCTGCTCCAACGGGCGTACCAACAGGCGCTCGCCGTCTTCCGGGCTGATGCCTTCGAGGGTCACCGACACGTAGATGATGGGGATGACCACGTCCGGGTTGGATTCCTTGGGCATGGCGATGTAGGCCACCAGCCCGCCGCAGAGCAGGAACAGCAGGATCAGGATGGTGGTGCGACTACGGTCGAGTGCGGCGGCGATCAGTGCGTGCATCTCAACTGCCCTCGGCCGCAAGTTGTGTGCGTACCTGCTGGCCGGGTTGGACGAAGCCCTGGCCGAGGGTGATCAGTGCCACCTTTGGCGGCAGCCCGCTGACCCAGGCGCCCTGATTGTCGACGCTGATCAGTTGCACTGGCGTGAACTCGACGCGCTGCGCATCGTTGACCCACTTGACGCCGTGGCGGCCGCTTTCATCCAGGCTGAGCAGGGCAGGGGACAGACGATGAGCCATGGCCTCGCCAGTCTGGATGTGCAGGGTGGCGCTGGCACCGGCCAGACGCAGGCCTTCCGGGTTGTCCAACTTGACCTCGATGCGGAAGCTGCGTGACCCGGGATCGGCAGCCGCGGCGATAAAGTGCAGCTCACCTTGCAGCGTACGGCCATCAAGCAGTTCAACTTTTACCGGCTGGCCCAGTTCGAGCTGGGTGACCTGCTGCTGGGCGATCTGTGCGCTGACCTTGAGGCGGTCGATATCCACCAGGGTCAGCAGGCTCTGCCCGGGCTGGACGAAATCGCCCAGTTCGACCATGCGCTGGTCATAGATGCCGGCAAACGGCGCCCTGATCTTGGTGTTGCGTTGCTGCAGGCGGGCGCTGTCGAGCTCGGCACGGGCCTTGGCCAGTTCGCTTTCCAGGCGCATCAGCTCGTTGGCCGACACCAGGCTGCGCTCGCGCAGGCGCTTGGCGGCGGTGACGTCGCTCTGACGTTGGCGCACATCGGCCTCGCTGCGCGCGACCTGGGCCGGACGGTCGTCTGGTGAAATGCTTAGCAGCAGTTGATCGGCAGCGACGCGGTTGCCTTTGTCCTGATCCAGGTTCTGCACGCTACCGCTGACCTGAGCGCGCAGTTCTACCCGGCGCCAGGCCTCGATCTGCCCCTGCACCACATGCTGGCGTTGCATGGGTTGGGCTTCCAGCCACTGAATTTCGACGCGCGCCAGATCGTTGGTGATGGCGGGCTGGTCGGGCTCGACAGCGTCACGAGCGACGAAACGATCGCCGCTGAACAGCCAGGCCAACAGCAGGACTGCAATGACGACGGCAATGATCCAGGGACGCTTGCTGAGTTGGGCGAACATGTGGGTTTACTCGCTGAGGGCAGGCGCTGTGTGCAGCGCGGCGGCCTGGCCTTGCAGGCCGGCAATGATGAAGTCGGTGACGCGATCGAAATACGCATCCAGTTCGATGTATTCGGCCCAGTGCGCGAAACCACCGGAGGCGATGCGCGCCATGACGCCATTGACGCAGGCCTCCACGCCCCAGAGCAGATGCTGGCAGTGGGCGGGGGAGAGTTGCAGGCCGAAGCTGTTCTGCAGCAGACCGCTGAACAGCGTCATGTACTGGTGTTCAAGTTCGATGAACTGGTCGCGGTAGAGCGCTTCCAGGCGTTCCTGAAAAGCTGGGCGGTCGCACAGCAGGCAAAGCTGCGCTTGCAGCGGATCGGCGTGGAGCAATTCGAAGGCGCGGCGAATCACCAGGCGCATGGCTTTGTCCGCGGGCGCAGTGCGGGAGATTTCCTGCATCTCGGCCAGGTGCTGGCGCGAGCAATCCAGCACCAGGCGCGCATAGAGTGCTTCCTTGCTGGAAAAGTGCTTGTACACCGTGCCCTTGCCAATGCCGGCGTGACGGGCCACCTCGGCGATGGTGACGCGATCCCAGGACTGTCCCTGAAATAGCTGGCGAGCGGATTGCAGTAGGGCGTTTTCCCGCTGCTGGAAGAGCTGATCCTGATAGCGCATGACGGTTCCGGGTTTCGTGACCGGCGGTCATGCTATGACTGTTGGTCACAATGCGGCAATACGGGAGTTGTAACAAGGCAATTGTGGGGGGGTAGCCGTTCACTGCCTCATTCACCGCAAGGCACGGCTCCTACAGGGATACGTGTAGGAGCCCCGCCCCGGGGCGAGGCTTCTAACCCGCCCTACGACATTCGCTCGATCCTTGTCCCATCAAGCCACGCTCAACGCGCCACGCTGACGCCTTCGAGACTGGCGAAGGAGGTGTCCTTGGCGGTGAGCAGGAAGTCGCGCATAAATGGTGCGTCGAGCATGTCAGTGCGTATCGCCGCGTAAAGCGTGGCGAACAGGCCCTTTTCGCCCAGACGCTTGGCGCTGACGTAGCCGCGCGAGCTGTACTCGTGCAGCGCCCAGTTGGGCAGCCCGCATACGCCACGACCGCTGGCCACCAGTTGCATCATCATCACCGTCAGTTCGGAGGTGCGCACCTGTGCCGGCTCGATATCGTTGGGTTCGAGAAAGCGGGTGAAGATATCCAGGCGATCACGCTCTACCGGGTAGGTGATCAGGGTTTCCGTGGCCAGGTCCTGGGGTTGGATGAAGGCCTTGTGTGCCAGGCGATGCTGGTTGGCGACAGCCAGCATCGCCTCGTAGGTGAACAGTGGTACGTAGGTGATGCCAGCCAACTCGATGGGATCTGAGGTCACCACCAGGTCCAGATCGCCACGGGCCAGGGCCGGCAGCGGAGCGAAGGAGAAGCCCGAGGCCAGGTCCAGCTCCACTTCCGGCCAGGCGTCGCGGAACTGGTCGATGGTCGGCATCAGCCACTGGAAGCAGCTGTGGCATTCGATGGCCATGTGCAAGCGGCCAGCGGTGCCGCCCGCCAGGCGCGCCAAGTCACGCTCGGCGCCGCGCAGCAGGGGCAGGGTGGCGTCGGCGAGTTGTAGCAGGCGCAGACCAGCGCTGGTGAAGCGCACGGGCTTGGTCTTGCGCACGAACAGCTGCAGGCCGAGGCGCTCTTCCAGCTCTTTGAACTGGTGCGACAACGCCGACTGGGTCAGGTGCAGACGCTCGGCGGCTTCCACCAGGCTGTCGGTCTCGCGCAGGGCGTGCAGGGTTTTCAGGTGGCGTAGCTCGAGCATGGCGGTTCTCTAAAAGGTTTCACTCATCCAGTGGCGTATCTGGATGAAAATGGTTCATACAGCCTACATGAGTAAATCTTTAGATCAAGACGAAAATCTTGAGTTTGTCTCACTCGGTGTCGGTGTCGAGAATGGCGTCATCTCGATTGATTCTGGAGTTTCACGACATGGCCCTGTCCCATTCCCTAGGTTTCCCGCGCATCGGCCGCGACCGCGAACTGAAGAAAGCCCTCGAAGCCCACTGGAAAGGTGAGCTGGACGAAGCTGGCCTGCGCGCCGTCGGCCAGCGTCTGCGCGCCGAGCACTGGCAATTGCAGAGGGATGCCGGTATCGACCTGCTGCCGGTGGGTGACTTCGCCTGGTACGACCAGGTGCTCAGTCATTCCCTGGCCTTTGGCGTCATCCCTGAGCGTTTCCGTCCGGCTACCGGCAAGCCGACGCTGGACACTCTGTTCGCCATGGCGCGTGGGACCGTTGCAAACAAGAGCAGCGTTACTTGCTGCGGCGGTGCTCATGCCCAAGAGATGACCAAGTGGTTCGATACCAACTACCACTACCTGGTGCCGGAGCTCAGCGCGGGTCAGCAGTTCGCCCTGAGCTGGGAGCAACTGTTCGAGGAGGTGGCTGAGGCGCATGCCCTCGGGCACAAGGTCAAGCCGGTGTTGATCGGACCACTGACTTACTTGTGGTTGGGCAAGGTCAAGGGGGGCGACTTCGACAAGCTGGAGCTGCTCGAAAGCCTGCTGCCGGTCTATGGCGAGATCTTCCAGCGTCTGGCCGCGCAGGGCGTGGAGTGGGTGCAGATCGACGAGCCGATCCTGGTGCTCGACTTGCCGCAAGAGTGGAAGAACGCGTTCGAGCGCGCCTACAACCTGATCCAGCGCGAGCCGTGCAAGAAGCTGATCGCCACCTACTTTGGCGGCCTGGAAGACAATCTTGGTCTGGCCGCCAACCTGCCTGTAGATGGCCTGCATATCGACCTGGTGCGTGCGCCGGAGCAGTACCCGACCATCCTTGACCGCCTGCCCGCATACAAGGTGCTGTCGCTGGGCGTGGTCAACGGGCGCAACGTCTGGCGCTGCGATCTGGAGAAATCCCTTGAGGTGCTGCGTCACGCTCACGAACGCCTGGGCGAACGGCTGTGGGTGGCGCCGTCCTGCTCGCTGCTGCACAGCCCGGTGGATCTGGCTCGTGAAGACCAGCTCGATGCCGAGCTGAAAGGCTGGCTGGCTTTTGCCGTGCAGAAATGTCAGGAGGTCGCATTGCTCGGTAAGGCCCTGGAGGTGCCGGAAGACGCTTCTGTGCAAGCCGCCTTGCAAGCGAGCCGCTCAGTACAGGCTGCTCGTGCAGCTTCAAAACGTATTCACAAACCCGAGGTGCAGGCCCGTCTGGCGGCGATTCGTCCGCGCCATGCCCAGCGTCAATCGGCGTTCGCCGAGCGCATCGAGCAACAGCGTGACTGCCTGCAACTGCCATTGCTGCCGACCACGACGATAGGCTCCTTCCCGCAGACCTCGGCGATTCGCCTGGCGCGGCAGTCGTTCAAGCAGGGCAAGCTCAGCGCGGCCGAGTACACCGAGGCCATGCACAGCGAAATTCGCCAGGCGGTGCAGGTGCAGGAGCGTCTGGGCCTGGACGTGCTGGTGCATGGCGAGGCCGAGCGCAATGACATGGTCGAGTACTTCGCTGAGCAACTCGATGGCTATGCCTTCACCCGCTTCGGCTGGGTGCAGAGTTACGGCTCACGCTGCGTAAAACCGGCGGTGATCGTCGGTGATCTGAGCCGGCCCGAGGCCATGACCGTGGAGTGGATCAAATACGCCCAGAGCCTGACCGACAAAGTGATGAAGGGCATGCTGACCGGCCCGGTGACCATGCTGATGTGGTCGTTCCCGCGCGAGGACGTGTCACGTGAAGTGCAGGCTCGGCAACTGGCGCTGGCGATTCGCGATGAGGTGGTGGACCTGGAAGCGGTGGGCATCAAGATCATCCAGATCGACGAGGCGGCGTTCCGTGAAGGGCTACCACTGCGTAAATCCGCTTGGCAGCACTACCTGGACTGGGCCAGCGAAGCTTTCCGTCTGACCGCCAGCGGCGTGCGTGACGAAACCCAGATCCACACTCACATGTGCTACAGCCAGTTCAACGATGTGATCGAGTCCATCGCGGCGATGGATGCCGACGTGATCACCATTGAGACCTCGCGTTCGGACATGGAGCTGTTGGCAGCGTTCGAGAAGTTCGCTTACCCGAACGACATCGGCCCCGGCGTGTATGACATCCACTCGCCACGGGTGCCGGACAGTGCCGAGATGGCCGGGCTGTTGCGCAAGGCGGCGCGGCGTATCCCGCTCGAGCGCCTGTGGGTCAACCCCGATTGTGGCCTGAAAACCCGCGCCTGGCCGGAAACCGAGGCGGCGTTGGTGAACATGGTGGCCGCCGCCAGGCAGTTGCGTGTCGAGCTGGCCTGATTGCCCGGCAGTGGTCGCGGCTGAAGCCCCTCCTACGGATAGGTAGGAGGGGCCCTCGCGACGCTCTGGATCGCACTTCTGGTCACCGTCTGGGCAACCGTTCGTCCCCCTTCATCAAACTGTCACGCTTGTGTGGCAGCGCCGTCGAACGACTTTCATCAGACTCGCACTTCAGTGGGGTTCTGCGTTTCTGGTGTTTTCATGCGTGCATTCATTTTCCTGGCCGCGTTGCTTTGCGGCTTGCCGTCTCTTGCGGCCAATCGTTGCGACCTGTCCGAGCCGACCCGCTATGCGGATGTCGGTGAGGTGCGTCTGGCTTATCAAAGTATCGGCAACGAACGCGATCCGGCGCTGCTGCTGGTGATGGGGCTGGGTGGGCAGTTGATCCACTGGCCTGACGAGGTGGTCGAGCGTCTCTGTCAGCAGGGCTTTCGCGTCGTGCGCTTCGATAATCGCGATGTCGGGCTGAGCACCTGGCGGCGGCCTGCGCCGAACATCAACCTGCCGTACGAAGTGCTGCGCTATCGCCTGGGTCTGTCGCTTGGTGCGCCTTATCACCTGCGTGAGATGGCCGGTGATGCTATGGGGCTGATGGACCAGCTCGGTGTCGAGCGCTTCCATGTTCTGGGCGCAAGCATGGGTGGCATGATCGCGCAGCATCTGGCAGACCTGGCGCCGCAGCGCGTTCTCAGTCTGACGCTGGTGATGACCAGTTCGGGCGCGCAGGGATTGCCCGCGCCCAGCGATGCGTTGGTGGCGTTGCTGGCAAGGCGTGAGGCCGGTAGTCGCGAGGCTGCACTGCAGCAGCAGGCGGACTTGCTGGCGGCCCTCGGTAGCCCGACGGTGCATGATGATCGTGCCTTGCTCTTGCATCAGGCTGAACAGGCCTATGACCGCGCCTTCAATCCCGAAGGCGTGCAGCGTCAGCTGCTGGCGATTCTTGCCGAGTCGAGCCGCGTCGAGTTGCTCAATCGCCTGAACGTGCCGACGCTGGTGGTGCACGGCACGGCCGACCCGCTGTTACCGGTGATGCATGGGGTACACGTGGCTGCGCATATCAAGGGCTCCGAACTCAAGTTGATTCCGGGCCTGGCGCATCGCTTTCAGGATGCCTTCAAGGAGCCTTTGCTGGCCGCAGTGCTGCCGCATCTCGCGGCGCATCGGGGGGATTTGGGCTTGGCGCGTCTGTAGGTGGGAGCGCTCAAAGCTCCTGATTGTGCTTGATCGCTTCGCGGCGCTGCAGGTTGTCGATGTGCTCGCTGCTATGGCGTAGTAGTTTGTCGGCCATGACCATGCGCTCGATGTAACGCACGATGCTCTGTTCGGCGTCGTGACGGGAAAGGTAGGGACCCTCCAGCGTGCCTTCGCGAGTGGCGAAGAAATATTGGCCGTTGACGGCGCTGACGCGTGAGCTGCGGTAATGCGTGCCCGGTTGAGGGTCGATATCGCGTTGGCCGAACATGGCGGGGACTCCATCTGCAGGTGCTGGATAACCTGAGTCTACTGTGGCCAATGCGACCTGCTTGGCAAAACGACAGATGGTAGATTTTGGCGGCTTGTTAGAGGCTTTTAGCGGATTTTATGGATTATTGGCGCCGATCGGCTGGCGTTTCTGGGTTGCCGATCAGTACAGTTTCGCTCGGCAACTGTGCTGAACTGTTGCTGTGTCGGTGTGGTGGCCTCTCCTAGAATGCTCTGCTGCGGTCGACATGCTCTGTTGGCTGCCTGCCAGAGGTTGCCATGCACATTTCTTCCGGCCGTTGGATGTACGGCCTGCTGCTGGCCCTGATCACTTCGGTGCTTTGGGGCATCTTGCCAATCAAACTGAAAGAAGTTCTCCAGGTGATGGACCCGGTAACGGTCACCTGGTACCGCCTGGCCGTGGCCGGCTCCCTGCTGTTTGCCTACCTCGCTGCGAGTCGTCGGTTGCCGCGTTTTCGTCCGCTCGGGCGCAAGGGCGGTTGGCTCCTGGCGCTGGCCATTGGCGGGCTGACGGCCAACTACGTGTTGTATCTGGTCGGGCTCAATCTGCTGAGTCCCGGCACCACGCAACTGGTGATCCAGGTCGCGCCGATCCTGCTGCTGATCAGCAGCCTGTTCGTCTTTCGCGAACGTTTCAGCCTGGGCCAGGCGATTGGCCTGATGGTGATGCTGCTGGGCTTCGGCCTGTTCTTCAATCAGCGCCTGGGTGAACTGCTGACATCGCTGACCACCTATACCACCGGCGTGCTGACCGTGCTGGCCGCGGCCTTCGTCTGGACCTTCTACGGTCTGGCGCAGAAGCAACTGTTGACCCTGTGGAGTTCGGTGCAGGTGATGATGGTCATCTATCTGGCCTGTGCGCTGTTGCTGACGCCCTGGGCGCAGCCGCTACAAGCGCTGCAACTGAGCCCGCTGCAAGGTTGGCTGCTGCTGGCTTGCTGCCTGAATACCCTGGTCGCCTACGGCGCTTTCGCCGAGGCACTGGCGCATTGGGAGGCTTCGCGGGTCAGCGCGACCCTGGCGCTGACACCGCTGGTGACCTTCGTTTCCGTGGCGCTGGCCTCGAGCTGGTGGCCGAACCACGTGCTGCCCGAGCAGGTCAACTGGATCGCCTACGCTGGCGCCGTGGTAGTGGTGCTTGGCTCGGCACTCACCGCGCTTGGCCCGTCGCTACTGGCCGCTTGGCGGGCGCGCAGGGCAGGGCGTTAATCCAGCGGCAGCTCGGTGGTGCGTTTGACCTCGCTCATCGCGATGTGCGAGTGCGCCTCGTGCACGTGCGGGCGCTGCAGCAGGTGGTCACGCAGGAAGCGCTCGTAATCGGCGATATCCTTGGCCACCACCTTGAGCAGGTAGTCCGAACCGCCAGCCATGCTGTAGCACTCCAGTACCTGCGGGTAGCCGACCACCGCTTGCTCGAACTCATCCAGATTGCCGCGGCCGTGTGCCGACAGCTTGATGTCGACGAACACCGTGATGCCGAAGCCCAGGCGCTTATGGTTGAGCAGGGCGACCTTGCGTTCGATCAATCCCTCTTCCTGCATGCGGTTGATCCGCCGCCAACAGGGTGACTGCGAAAGCTCGACCTTTTCCGCCACCTCGGCGGCCGAGAGGTCGGCATTATGTTGCAGCAGGCGAAGAATCCGGCGGTCGATAGGGCTGAGCTTGTCCTGCATGATTGTTTCCAATTTATTGTGATTGTTGGAAGGATCATGCGGAGTATCGCCTTCGCTACTCGAAAATAGAAAGAAAAAAGCGGAACCCTCCAGTCATGATTTAGGCAAATCCGTCGCAGTGATCCTGCGGCAGGACTCAACGGAGCGTGTCTACCGTCGCGCTCCCTGTGCTCGCCATAACAATAAAAGGAGCGCTCCATGTCACTGGCCGAAATCCGCCTTGATGACAAATATCGCCTCGCTACTGGTCACCTCTACCTGACCGGCACTCAGGCGCTCACCCGCCTGCCCATGCTGCAGAAGCAGCGTGATGCCGCCTTCGGACTCAATACCGCCTGCTTCATTTCCGGCTATCGCGGCTCGCCCTTGGGCGGTCTGGACAAGAGCCTGTGGGATGCGCGCGAGTACCTGAAGGAAAACCACATCCACTTCCAGCCCGGCGTCAACGAAGAGCTGGGTGCCACAGCGGTGTGGGGCAGCCAGCAGGCCAACCTGTTTCCTGGTGCGCGCTACGACGGCGTGTTTGCCATGTGGTACGGCAAGGGGCCGGGCGTCGACCGCAGCGGCGACGTGTTCAAGCATGGCAACTCGGCCGGTGTCTCCAAGCACGGCGGCGTGCTGCTGCTGGCGGGGGACGACCACGGCTGCAAGTCCTCGACCATCGCCCACCAGAGCGAGCATGCGTTCATCGCCGCGTCGATTCCGGTGCTCAATCCGGCCAACGTCCAGGAGGTGCTGGACTACGGCATCATCGGCTGGGAGCTGTCGCGCTACAGCGGCTGCTGGGTGGCGCTGAAGACCATCGCCGAGAACGTCGATTCCTCGGCGGTGGTGGACGTCGACCCACTGCGCATCCAGGTGAAGATTCCCGAGGATTTCCAGCTGCCGGAAGACGGCGTGCACATCCGCTGGCCCGATCCGCCCCTGGCGCAGGAAAAACGCCTCAACGTCTACAAGATCTACGCCGCCCGGGCCTTCGCCCTGGCCAACAACCTCAACCAGGTCAAGCTGGATTCGCCCAACCCGCGCCTGGGCATTATCACCACCGGCAAGTCCTACCTCGACGTGCGCCAGGCGCTGGACGACCTCGGCCTGGACGAGGCGCTGTGCGCCAAGGTCGGTTTGCGCGTGCTCAAGGTCGGCATGAGCTGGCCGCTGGAGCCGGTCTCGGTGCACCAGTTCGCCGAAGGCCTGGATGAAATCCTGGTGGTGGAAGAGAAACGCAGCATCATCGAGGATCAGCTGACCGGCCAGCTCTACAACTGGCCGGTGGGCAAACGCCCGCGGGTGGTCGGTGAGTTCGATGAGCAGGGCAATTCGCTGTTGCCCAACCTGGGCGAACTGACTCCGGCGATGATCGCCCGGGTGATCGCCAAGCGCCTGGCTCCCATCTACAGCAGCCCGACCATCGAGGAGCGCCTGGCCTTCCTTGATGCCAAGGAAAAAGCCTTGGCCGCGCCCAAGCACAAGACAGCGCGCACGCCGCATTTCTGCTCGGGTTGCCCGCACAACAGCTCGACCAAAGTGCCGGAAGGTAGCCGCGCCCTCGGCGGCATCGGTTGCCACTATATGACCCAGTGGATGGACCGCAGCACCGATACCTTCACCCAGATGGGCGGCGAGGGCGCCACCTGGATCGGCCAGGCGCCGTTCACCGACACCCCGCACGTGTTCCAGAACCTCGGCGACGGTACCTACTTCCACTCCGGCCACCTGGCCCTGCGCGCAGCCGTGGCCGCCGGGGTCAACATCACCTACAAGATCCTCTACAACGACGCGGTGGCCATGACCGGCGGCCAGCCCATCGACGGCGAGCTGCGCATCGACCAGCTCAGTCAGCAGGTGCATGCCGAGGGCGTCAAACGCATCGCCCTGGTCAGCGACGAGCCGGACAAGTATCCAACTCGCGCTACCTTCGCGCCGGGTGTGACCTTCCATCACCGTCGCGAGCTGGACGCCGTGCAGCGCGAGCTGCGCGAGGTCAAAGGTTGCTCGGTGATCCTCTACGACCAGACCTGCGCCACCGAGAAACGTCGTCGGCGCAAGCGTGGCAAGCTGGTCGACCCGGCCAAGCGCGCCTTCATCAACCCGGCGGTGTGCGAGGGCTGCGGTGATTGCAGCGTCAAGTCCAACTGCCTGTCGGTGCTGCCGCTGGAAACCGAACTGGGGCGCAAGCGCGAGATCGACCAGAGTGCCTGCAACAAGGATTTCAGCTGCCTGGAAGGTTTCTGCCCAAGCTTCGTCACCGTCCACGGTGGCAGCCTGCGCAAGCCTGAGGCCGTTGGCCTGAGCGCGCTGTTCATCGCCTTGCCGGAGCCGAAACAGCCGGTCCTGAGTCGCCCCTGGAACATCCTTCTGCCCGGTGTTGGCGGTAGCGGTGTGACCACCGTTGGCGCGCTGCTGGGCATGGCCGCGCATATCGAAGGCAAGGGCTGCACCGTGCTCGACCAGGCCGGCCTGGCGCAGAAGTTCGGCCCGGTGATCACCCATATCCGCATCGCCACGCAGCAGAGCGACATCTACGCCGTGCGTATCGCCGCCGGGGAGACCGATCTGCTGTTGGGCTGCGACCTGGTGGTGTCCTCCAGCGAGGAGGCGCTGGCCAAGCTCAACGACAAGATTGCCCATGCGGTGATCAACAGCCATGAAGCGGCCACCGCCGAATTCACTCGTAACCCGGATGCCCAGGTGCCTGGCGCCGCCATGCGCGAGGCGATCAGTGAGGCGGTGGGTGAGGGCAAGACCCGCTTTGTCGACGCTACCCGCCTGGCTACTCGCCTGCTCGGTGACAGCATCGCCACCAACCTGTTCATGCTCGGCTATGCCTATCAGCAGGGTTTGGTTCCGGTGTCGGCCGAAGCGCTGAACAAGGCCATCGAGCTCAACGGCGTGGCGGTTCAGCTCAATCAGCAGGCCTTCCTCTGGGGCCGGCGCGCGGCTCATGACCTGGCTGCGGTGGAAAAACTCGCCGCGCCCAAGGTGGTCGAAGCGCCGCATTGCAGCACCCTGGAGGAGATCCTATCCGACCGCGTGCAGCGCCTGACGGCCTACCAGAACGCCGCCTATGCCGAGCGCTATCGCGAGCTGGTCGAACGTGTGCGCAAGGTCGACAGCGATGCGCAGCAGCGCCTGAGCAAGGCCGTGGCGCGCTACTACTTCAAACTGCTGGCCTACAAGGATGAGTACGAAGTGGCGCGTCTGTACAGCGATGCGACCTTCCGCAAGCAGCTCGAGGCCCAGTTCGAAGGTGACTACCAACTGCAGTTCCACCTGGCGCCGAGCTGGCTGAGCAAGCCCGATGCGGCCACCGGCCAGCCACGCAAGCGCAGCTTCGGCCCCTGGATGCTCAAGGCGTTCGGCGTGCTGGCGCGCTTCAAGTTCCTACGTGGCAGCGCGCTCGATCCGTTCGGTCACAGTGCCGAACGTCGCCTGGAGCGCGAGCTGATCGAGGAATACGAGGCCAACGTGGCCTACCTGCTCACCGAGCTCAATGCCGACAATTACCGCACCGCGGTGGCGCTGGCCGAGATTCCCGAGCAGATCCGCGGCTACGGTCACGTCAAGGAGGCGGCGCTGGCCAAGGCACGCGAGCAGGCGACGCAGCTCAAGGCGCGCCTGACCGTCAGCGAGATCGCCGCCGTGCAGTTGTTCGAACCGGCTGCCTGAGCCCCAGACCCATCCCCTTTGCCACCCTCTCCCACGCGGGAGAGGGGCGGCCTTTTACGACCCGAAAACCGAGGTAACCCGATGTCCGTCTTCACTCACGTCGACTTCGATCAGCACGAACAGGTGGTCTATGGCCACGACAAGGCCAGCGGCCTGAAAGCCATCATCGCCATTCATGACAGCACCCTTGGCCCTGCGCTGGGCGGTTGCCGCATGTGGAACTACGCCAGTGACGAGCAAGCGCTGCGCGACGTGCTGCGTCTGTCGCGCGGCATGACCTACAAATCGGCCCTGGCACGCTTGCCGCTCGGTGGCGGCAAGGCCGTGATCATCGGCGACCCGCATCACGGCAAGAGCGAGGCGCTGTTCCAGGCCATGGGTGATTTCGTCGACAGCCTGGGTGGGCGCTATGTCACCGCGGCGGACTCGGGCACCGGCGTGGCCGAAATGCGCATCATGGCCGAGCGCACCCGCCATGTGGCCGGCGCCGGGCAGCGCGAGGCGTTCGGGGGTGGCAGCCGTGACGGTGATCCGTCGCCATCGACCGCCTATGGCGTGTTCATCGGCATTCAGGCGGCCGTGGCGCATCGCCTTGGCCGCCTGAATCTCCAGGGCGTTCGCGTGGCCATCCAGGGCGTCGGTCAGGTCGGCTTCGGCCTGGCCAAGTTGCTCAAGGATGCCGGTGCGCAGCTGTGGGTGACGGATATCTTCGAAGCCAACGTGCAGCGCGCGGTCAGCCAGCTTGGCGCTACCGCGGTCGGTCAGCACGACATCTATGGCCTCGACGTGGACGTGTTCGCGCCGTGCGCGCTGGGTGCCATCGTCAGCCTGCAAACCCTCGAAGCCCTTCGCGCGCCGATCATCGCCGGTGCGGCCAACAATCAGCTGGCCGACGCCAGCCTGGCCGAGCTTCTGCGTCGCCGCGAGTGCCTGTACGCGCCGGACTACGCGATCAATGCCGGCGGCATCATCGATGTCTGCTACGAACGCACCGGTGGCAGCGCTGCACAGCTCAAGGCGCATATCGAAGGCATCGGCCCGACCCTGACGGAAATCTTCCAGCGCGCCGAACGTGAAGGCGCGACCACCACCGCGATTGCCGACCGCATGGCCCGCGAGCGCCTGCAAGGCGGGCTGTGACCTGCGCACCCTCGATGCGCGCCAATCACGGGGTGGGTCGACCACCCCCGTCTCCTGACTTTTCACAACAACAAGAGGGCCAGTCCCAATGAGTCAAGACAGCATCGCTTCCGGCGCCATCGCCGGCGCTTCCAGCAACAGCGCCGGGCGCGGCTTGTGGTCGTCGCGCTGGGTGTTCTTCCTTGCCGCCACCGGTTCGGCCGTCGGCCTGGGCAATATCTGGAAGTTCCCCTATATCACCGGGCAGAACGGCGGCGGCGCTTTCGTCCTGGTTTACCTGGCGTGCATCCTGGCCATCGGTATTCCGCTGCTGATGACCGAAGTGATGATCGGCCGTCGTGGCCGTGCCAATCCGGAGGGGGCTATCGCCGCTCTGGCCAGGGACGCGCGGGCCAGTCGGCACTGGCGCTGGCTGGGCACCCTGGTGGTGCTGACCGGCTTTCTGATCCTGAGCTTCTACACGGTGATCGCCGGCTGGGCCGTGGCCTATACACCCACGGCCATGAGCGGTGGCTTCAGTGGTTTGAACGGGGAGAGCAGCGGGGCGCTGTTCGGCGCCATGCTGGCAAACCCCTGGAATCTGGCTGGCTACGGCACGCTGGTGTTGCTGCTGACATTGGCTATCGTCGCCTTCGGCGTGCGTGGCGGGCTGGAGCGCTCACTGCGCTTTCTGATGCCGGGGCTGTTCGTGCTGCTTTTGGTGCTGGTGGGCTACGCGGCCACCACCGGGCACTTCATGCAGGCGGTGCATTTCCTCTTCGATGCCGACTTCAGCAAGCTCAGCGGGCAGGGCGTGCTGGTGGCGCTGGGGCATGCCTTCTTCACCCTGAGCCTGGCCAGCGGTGCGATGATGGCGTACGGCTCCTACCTGCCGGCGGGGACCTCGATCGCCAGAACCGCGCTGATGGTGGCGCTGGCCGATACCGGTGTGGCGCTGCTGGCGGGGCTGGCGATCTTCCCGCTGGTATTCGCCAACGGCCTGGAGCCAGGCGCGGGGCCGGGGTTGATCTTCGTCACCCTGCCGATTGCCTTCGGCCAGATGCCGCTGGGGCAGATGATCGGGGGGCTGTTCTTCATCATGCTGGCAATTGCCGCATTGACCTCGGCGATTTCCCTGAGCGAGCCGACCATCGCCTGGCTGACCGAGAAGTTCGGCATCAGCCGTCTGAAGGCGGTGCTGGCCAGCGGTATTACGCTCTGGTTGCTGAGTCTGGGTACGGTCCTGTCGTTCAACGCCTGGAGCGAGGTGACCCTGCTGGGCAAGACCTTCTTCGACAGCCTGGACTTTCTCACCACCAACCTGCTGATGCCGCTGGGAGGCCTGGCCACGGTGCTATTCGCGGGCTGGGCACTGAGCCGCAAGCTGGTCCAGGAATCCATCGGCATCGACCAGCCACAGCTGTTCGCGCTGTGGTGGCAGGCGCTGCGTGTGGTCACGCCGCTGGGGATTCTGGTGGTATTCCTGCACAGCCTCGGGTTGTTCTGATTGAGTATGCCTCCACCCTGCGCCGAGCCGGTGTGGGGTGGGGTTGTCGCTTGAGACATTACCGGGTCGGCCGCTCTACGGCATGACAAAACCGCGTGACGCCGCTAAGATGCGCGCGGTCTTGGCGACACCACTCGCTGGGCCAGGTCCCCTTAGTTCAACGGATAGAATAAGCCCCTCCTAAGGGCTAGATGCTGGTTCGATTCCAGCAGGGGACGCCAAGATTTTGTCTCTCATTGTCTCCAGTTGTCTACGGAGACCAGCAAAGCCGGCTATCTCAGCCGGCTTTGTTGTTTCTGGTTGTCTCCTTTTATCTATACACATATCCAGCTTTTAGGGGTATGTTTGGGGGTACGTTGGTTCGATATTTGAGCGTACCCCTATGGCTCGTACTGTCACCCCTCTGACCGACACCAAATGCGATGCCGCCAAGCCCCGTGACAAGGACTACAAATTGTTCGACGGACAGGGGCTTTTCCTGCTGGTGAAGGCATCTGGTGTGAAGACTTGGCGCTTCAAGTACCGGCGTCCGGACGGGCGCGAGGGGCTGGCGACCTTCGGCAACTACCCAGCTCTTGGACTGCGTGCTGCGCGTGATCGCCGGGCCGAGGCCCTGGAGCAACTGGCCTTCGGTCAAGACCCTATTGAGGTCGCCAGGCTTGCCAAGCTAGACGCGGCCAATGCCCGGGCCAATACGTTCATGGCCATGGCCCTGGAGTGGTACGCGGCATGCGCTCTCAAATGGTCGCCAGGGCATGCCGCCACGGTGTGGCGCAACCTCGAGTTACACGTGTTGCCGGCGCTTGGTGCGCGCCCGCTGGGTGAGTTGAAAACCCGGGATCTGATGCAGCCACTCAAGGCTGTGGAGAAGCGCGGCACTCTGGAGCTGGCCGGACGGCTACGCCAGTACATCACCGGCATCATGCGCATGGCTGTGCAGCACGGGCTGATCGACAGCAACCCGGCCAACGACCTGGTGGGCGCCACTGCCACTCGCAAGAGCACGCATCGGCCAGCGCTGCCACTGGATCGGCTATCCGAGCTGCTGCAACGCATCGAGGCCGACTCTGGCCGGGCGCTGACTCGGCATGCGGTATCGCTCACCCTATTGGTGTTCATCCGTTCCAGTGAGCTGCGCTTTGCCCGCTGGAGTGAGATCGATAGCGGCCGGGCGATGTGGGAGATACCCGGCCAGCGTGAAGCCATCGAGGGCGTCAAGTTCTCCCACCGTGGCGCCAAGATGGGCACCCCGCACCTGGTACCGCTGAGCCGCCAAACGCTGGAGCTACTGGAGCAAGTACGCCAGCTCACCGGCCGCTTCGATCTGGTGTTCCCTGGCGACCACTACCACCACAAACCCATGAGCGAGAACACCATCAACAAGGCTCTCCGGCGTATGGGCTATGACACTAAGGTGGATCTGTGCGGCCACGGCTTCCGTACCATGGCCTGTTCGGCCTTGGTGGAGTCCGGGCTATGGTCGAAGGATGCCGTTGAACGGCAGATGAGCCACCAAGAGCGCGACACGGTACGGGGTGCTTACATCCACAAAGCCGAGCATCTGCAGGAGCGTCGGCTTATGTGCCAGTGGTGGGCCGACTACCTTGATGCCAACCGGCAGCAGTACGTCACTCCCTATGATTTTGCTCACCGCTGGGAAGAGATCGGCAACGTTGTGTCGGTCATGGGGCGCCGTGCAAAGGCGCAAGGTTGATTGGCTGTTTTCGAGACTTCCTGAGCTTGCCCAGGCTCGGCTAAGACGCTCGTTTTTCCTATCCAAGGCTTCAGGGCTGCGAAGGCTGCCCACCAGGGCAAAATCGCCGGTTAAGAACAGGGCCTCGGTGCAGGGATTCGCAGGGAAAAGAAACCTCAAGCAGGCGGCCAGGAGCCCAGTAACGGTGATGCTTGGCGATCTGTGCAGGCAGTGCAGGGAAAGCGGTAGGTTTAGTGGGCAGGCGTGGAGGGGGGAAGATTGCGCGCGCCCGCAGCAGCTCCATCAGCAGCAAGGACGGCAGCCGGTAGGGTGGGAAAGGGGACGAGGTCAGGGCAAAAAGAAAGCCGCACAAGGCGGCTTTCTTAGATGGGTAAACGGTTAGGCGCTTGCTTGAGGCTGCTGGCCAAGCTGTACCGACAAGTCCTTGAGCTTGCGCTGCATGGCGATGGTGGATTCAAGCTCTTTTGGCAGCACCTCTACGGGTAGTTTTCCGATTGGCTTCAGTTCCTGAAACGTGCCGTCCTCCTGCGCTTCGAAGGTGCTGCGTGCTTCGTTGATCTGGCTTTCCACCAGTCGTCCCAGTCGCAACGTGCGCGCTTTCTCCGAGGCGTTAATGGCATCAATTTCGTTTGCATGAAGGCGCGCGGAGCTGTTCTGGAGTTGCCCTTTTGGATTGATCAGGCCCTTTTTCTCCAGATTAGAAACGAACACTTGTGCTTCTGGGGTCGCTAAGAGCGCGGCAGCGGATTCGGTCAGGCAATGGTCAAGGTAGCGTTCCGCGATCCCCTCACGGCAGGTATTGAAGGTGCGGCGTGCTTTGTCCGTTTCGATCTGACACAGCTCGAACTCGGGCTGTAGCTCTTTCGCCAGGTTGTTGTATTCCTCGGCCAGTTCGCGGCCATCCAGCTCCTGCCGCTTGAGATCTCGGATGGCTTTGGTCAGCTCGCCATCCTGCTCACGGAACTGCTGACGCCATTGCTCGCCAACCTTGGTTGACTCTTCGCTGGCTGCTGCTGCCGTCTTCCGGTGTTTCTCGATGCGCTGTGCCAGGCCGACCAGGCGTTCGCGAATGCCCAGGTATTCGGCTTTCAGTTCCTGGAGCCGCAGCAAGGATTGCTGGATCTCGCTGGGAAGTGAAGTGATTTGCTCGTTCATATTGGATCTCCATCTAGTGGGGTGTATGCGGCCGGTACCGGCCAAGTGGTTCTGCTCGAAGGCGACAGCGGTGCGGGCCGGTCATCGCGTAAAAGCAATCTACTGGCGTGGAACAAATGGGTTGAGCTGTGTCAACAAAAACAACACATCCCCCCCTTGTTCCAATGTCTGAATTCGAAATTGGTGGGAACGCGGGATCGTGGGCACAACCGCTCTAAATCGGGCCTTACAGGCCGAAAGCTTGTTCCCACCGTTTTTTGAGCGGGAACAGACAGGGGGGGCAGCCTATTAATCAAGCAGAGTTGTGTTCCCTTGTTCCCACTCTCGTTTCTATAACGGGAACGCTGCAGGCCTTGCTGTTTCTGGGCTGTTCCCGCGTTCCCGCTGTTCCCGCTGAAAATGGTCAGCTGGGTAATGTTGGTAGGCCTCATCATCAAGGGCGCCCCTCGACATCGTTTTCCAGACGGTCGGGATCAATCACGTAAAAACGGGCGCTACCCTCACCTGGTAGGCGGTACTTTTTCGTCCGGCGGCTGCCGTTGGTTTCCTCGTCCATCTTGGCCAGCGCATCAGCAGCAGCCAGGGCGCGCACGATCCGTTCCTTGCCAAATCCGGATGCAGCAGAGAGGAGGCCGGGTGAGTTGAACAAGTAAAGGCGCTTGTCGTCGTTCACCTCGTAGTAACCGGCTCGATCGCGCACGGTGACGTTGGCATGTTCGGCGCGGACGTCAGAGAAGCGGCTGTCAGCGTGCAGGGCGATGAAGTCGGCGATACCCCGCAAGATCTGGCGATCTTCGGCGTTGCCGTCGCCCATCCTGGCCAGCCACTCGCCGAACAGTTGGCGGCATGCATCGGCTGCGGTACCGGCCGGCCAATGCAGCAGCTTGCGGGCAATGGCCTGTTCACCGGCCAGGGCCATGATGGCGAAGCGATCAGCCACCCGGCCGGCCTGCGAACTCTCTGTGCGGAAGGTCTCACGCAGCTCGCGGAAGCCCGCGAGCAAGTCGCTGTGCTCAGGGTGCCCCAGCAGGTGCTCGACGAACGCCGGGCCGAGGTGGCCATAGTGCTGGGCAACCGCGTCACTCAGCACGCGGTGGAATTCCTGGCCGGTCATGCCGTGCACGTGGTCGAAGGCCCGGAACGTGCGAGTGCCGGCGTTCACATCCACCAGGCGCAGCTCTGCGCCGGCGTGTGCGCCATTGCCGCTCATGGCGGCGTGTTCCGACAGCGACCGCTCGCCACTGGAGAGGGCCAGAACGCGCCAGGTGAGCTTGGCGCGTCCTTCCCGTTCGCGGGTCATGGTGCTCTTGCCCATGCCGTTGGCGATGGCGTAGGCCATTTCTTGCACGCGCTTGGGGTCGGCCCGCTTGATTTCGTCGAGAATCAGCACCGTGTCATTGCGTGATGCTGCCTCGATTTCTACGCCGCCCTTGGACACATCCCAGGACGCGGCGAACGTGCCCGGGTTGCCCCAGACCGACGCGGCGATCAGTTGCGCCAGAGACTTGCCGCTCGAGGAGTCGCCCACCAGGTGCACGCCGCCACCGTTCACGCCGACCTTCGCCAGCAAGGGGCCGGCCAGGGCACAGCACACCGACAGGATCAGCACCGGGTTGCCCGCGCAGTAGGTGGCTACTGCGCTTTGCCAGGAGGCCAGCGTGCCCTTGCTGGTGAACAGGTTCACCGCCCGCCCGGAGTCCTGAAAGCGCACGTCACCGTTGCCGATGACGCGAGAGGGCAGGACGAATACCCCGGACTCATGCCAGCCCGGTTTCGTCGTGGTGGCAATCACTCGTTCGGGTTCGTGATGGCTGGAAAGGTACGGCGCCAGATGTCGGCGCTGGTGGTACTCGATGTTCAGCCCCTGGCGCATCAGGGCACGCATTACCTCGTCACCCTTGCCGGCCAGCAGCTCCATCGGCATGACCCACTCGATCCGGCGTCCGCGGTACAGGAAGCACAGCAGCCGGCCGATGCTGCCGTCCTCGCTGTTCACCGTCTCCGCTTGCACATGCAGCGGCGAACAGATCCAGTGATCGACAGGCACCGGCTTTTCATCCGGGCCGCTGTTCTTCACCGCGTGGTACCAGGTTCCGGCACGGTAGAGCCTGCCCTCGACCGTCGTGTCTTCGTCGTAGACGGCGAAACGTGGGCGCTCCAGCTTGTCCGGCGCGGGCGCTGTCGGCTCGCCAACTAAGCTCAGGTCGGCCTTCTTGCCCTTGGTGCTGCTCATGCGGAAATCTCCCTGTGCTGAATGCGCCACAGGTGCAAGTCGTTGAAGTCAGAAAGCTCGGCCGGCGCATCGCCCGGCCATTCGGGAAACACCACCCGCGCCTCGGCCGCATTGGCGGCGCGGTTCGCGGCAGTTCGCCCTGGGTTGCCCTGGGTCTGGCGGTCGTCGTCGCCAGCGATGACTAGGTCCAGGCCGGCGCCGTAGCGCTCGCGCATAGCGATGGCCACCGCCTTGAGGTTGCCGGCGCTCAGTGCGCAGACCACCGGGTCGCCGGTGTGAGCATGCAGCGTGGCACCCGTTGCCCAGCCCTCGCAGACGTAGAGCCGGCAACCCTCGGTGATCCTGCCCAGAGGCGAATAGCAGCCCTGTACGCGCCCCCCGGTCAGATAGCGCTTGTCGCCGCTGGGGTGAATGATCTGCAGGTTGACCAGATGCCCATCCGAGCACAGCGGCACCAATAGGCGACCCTGGCTCAACAGGCGCAGCGTGTACGGTTTTACCTGCTTGGCCTGCAGGTAGCGGTGCAGGTGATCAGCTGGTTTTGCCATTCCCCAGAGCATGGCGGCTTGCTGAGCCGCCTGGCGCTGGCGGAGTTGGAGTTGCTCACGCGCTTCCTTGGTGCGGCGTTCGGCCTCCAGGCGCGCCTGCTCAGCGGCCAGGGCGCGTTGCGAATCGCGCTGCGGGTCAGGCTCCTGGCGTTCAAACAACCCCAAACCAAGGCGTTGGTCGATCTCCTGAGCCGCCTCGTGCTGGCGACAGCCGCGCAGATAGGCTAGCAGCGACACCAGGTCGCCGCCGTGCGCCTCATTGTCTGCGAAGTCGTTCCAACGCCCGTTATCCAGCGAGACACCGAAGGACCCGGCCTGGCGATCTCCACGGGCGATGTTGCGAGCCACCCACTCCCGGCCGCTGCGTGAGCCTTCCGGCAGCCACTCGGGCAGCAGGCGTTCGGCAGCGTGCAGGGCGTGCACGGCGGTCTGGCGGATCAGGTCGGCGATGCTTGGCTCAGTCATCGTCCTGGCCCTCCTGCTCCGACTCGGGGGAGGCTACAGGGCTCGTAGCCGGTGCCTTATGGTGGGCGCGAAGGCGCTGCTGCAGGCGCAGCATGAAGGCATCGCGAAAGGGCTCGCGCGCGCTGCCAGGTGTGCGGTCAAGCCTCTCGTGCATCAGCTCCAGCAGACTCTGCTCGTTGGGGTTTCCCAACCAGGTGTTGAGCACGTCAGCCGCGCCGTCGACGGCAGCTTGGTACACCACCGAATGCGTGGTGACAGCGGCAGGCTGGCCATCGGCTGCCGGCAAAATGGCGTAAAGATGGGCGTCATGCATGTTTGCAGCCCTCCCGTTTGGCCGCTGCGCCTGCTGCCTTGAACAGGTCGTGGGCATCGTCCAGCAGCAAGGCGGCAGCCTCGGCCACATTGCTCAAATCCTGGGCGCCGGCATGCTCGAGCTTCATGCAGGAGAGGCTGTGCATGAGGCCGCGAACGGCACTCAAGCGTTGTTCGGCACATTCCTGCAGGTCGAGGTAGCTGCCGTCCGCCGCTATCAGCAGTACCGGATTGTTTTTGGTGGGGTTGCTGGTCAACGGGAAAAAATCAGTCATTGCCAGCACCTCCCTTGGCATCAGCCGGCAGGCAGACCTGCAGCAGATAGATGGGCATGTAGTTGATATGCACCTGGCCGGTGTTCTTAGCCTGGGCGATCTGCTCGCGCAGGCATTCGGCGGCAGCCGGGTCAGTGTTCAACTGATCCAGTGCATCGAGTGCGTCACTCAAGGTTTGCCGGGGAACGGGGTTGGCCGCAGTGCTGTTCATCACTGCGCCGACCAACTGCGCCAGAGTTTGAGGGAGGTCAGCCATGGCGCACCTCCTTCTGATCCTGGGGCTGGTGCTGTTGCGCCAAGGCTTCAATCGCCCTGGCGAAGAACAGGCGTTCGCCATCGTCGAGTTGGCGATAGTGCTGCAGAAGGGTTTGCTCTTCCTGGCGCAGGGAATCGTGCGCGTGTTGTTGCTTACGCATGGTTCACCTCCTTTGCTTTCAGGGCAGTGGCGATTTCTTCGCAGGCATCAGCCCAGGCGTCCCCCTCCAAGTTCTCCAGCCAGTCGCATGCGTTGGCTTGAGCCTCAAGGGCGCGCTGGATGGCGCGGTGGTGGTTGTAGCGATTGAGTCGAACGGTAAGGGAGGATTTGCTACGCAGTGCGGCAAGGGCCATTGCCCGGTGAGCGGCGGCGCGGATTTTGGACGGATTGAGGGCGTGCGAATGCATCATGGGTGTAGCTCCTTGATTTGAGGAGCTGCCACGAACCGTCGCCAAACGATTATGGGTGGCAGCTGTGCGCAGGTTGGCGAACCGGGAATCAAGGCACCCGGCACTCCCGAAGGAGTCCCACGCACAGCCGCCATAACACGAAATTGCGGGCATAAAAAAAGCGCCTGCAATCGGATGGTGGGCGCTGTTGCGCCTTGATTTACTCGGGTCGCCAAACCCGGCCGCTGAATTGGCAGCGACGCGGCGACTATAGGCCGGCAGGCGTGAGCCTGACAAGGCCTGCCGAGGAAAGTTTTTCCCGCTGCGTACAACCACTGCTCCGGCAAAGTGGCTGAAATGCCCGCCGCTGGTGGTATGCTTTGTCCTGTTGGATGGTGTTTCTCTCTGGGCCCTGGTCGCGTTGCCGCGCTGACCGGGGCTTTGTCTTTTCTGCAGCATGCAAAACTCCTATCCGCCCGGCGCAAGGCCAGGCAGCGTGTGTTCAAGGTGAGTGGGTGGGTTAGGTCAGAAGTCGGCCAGCACTTGCACCTGGATATCTGCAGGTGCTGGCCGACTGCTGAATTTCTGGCTAGGCCCGTTGACCCGGTCGGTCATGGTTTGTGTGCCCGGGGCGGCACCATAGAGCGCCCGGTGCTTCAGGCTCTGGATCTGTTTCAGCTCGTCGCCGATACGGATGAACAGCAGGGCTTCTTCCTGGCTGATCTGCATCTCGCGGCCGTCGATTTTCAGTTTGATGGTCATGGCGTTTTCCTCTTTGTGAGTGGTGCCTTCCCCCAGCACCTCATACGAGTTACGCCTCGAGCTGGTTGGTCTCCTCGTAGGTCATCTGCACCACGGTACGGTTGTCGATGGCGCCGGTAACGGGCGCTCCAGGCATAGCGATAGCCCGCTTGATCATGTCCTCGAATGCCTCGCTGTTCTGCTTGAGCGTCTCGCTCAGTGGCTCGATGTCCTCCAGGGTATGCCCGAGAGTTGGGAAGATCGTCAGGTGCAATTTGCTCATGGTCTTACTCCGTGTCGTATAAGGCGGAACGCTGGCGTGCCGCTTGTTGGCGAAAGATCTGCTCGACGTGCTTGCCCACGGCCCGGCCGATGGCTTGTTCGTCCATGCCCGGGGCAGGGTTCACAGTGATGGATATCTGTGGTGCGAATGGGGCCGGGGTGGCCTTCTGTGCTGCCCGCGCCGTGATCGGTGGGCGTGTGTCCATTTGGGCAGTCTCGGTGGCCATCACTGGTGCTGCGATCCCTGTGCCGATGGTCAGTGCGCCCGCTGCTGTCAGGTGTTTGGTGGTGGCCTGCATCTGCGCCAGTACACCGCGCTGGCCATCCGACAAGCCATTGCGGAGGCCTTCCATGGTGTAGCCGCCCAGCTCAGCAAAGACACGGCTGGGGGAGTGGATGCCGAGCAGGTTTTTGAACTTGTTCACGATGCTGTTGGCCATGTCGCCGATCATGGCCGCGGCATTGGGGAAGGCGTTCTTGAAGCCTTCAATCAACCCCTGAACGATGGCAGCGCCGGCATCTGTGAACTTGCGTGGTACATCCATACCCAGCCAGTTCAATAGGTCGGCGATCACCGTCCAGAACAGGCCGAGTGGATTCCAATCCAGAATCACGCGCGACACCCGGCCCAGGAAGTTCATGGTGTCGGCGAAGATCTGCCCCCATGTCTGGCCAAAGAAGGCTTTGATTGGCTCCCAGTTGGCGTAAACAAGGTAGGCAACGCCTGCCAGGGCAGTGATTGCAGCGATAACGGCCAGTACAGGCCAGGTGACGGCTCCAGCGGCAACGGCCAGCACTGTGAGGCCGTAGCGCACTAGAGCAATGGGGCCGAGGATGCTGGCGAGCATCATGGTCAGTGCTCCACCGGCTGCCATCAGCAGGCCCAGGCCGGCCACGACCTTCAGAATCTGCTGAGCAAGTACAGGGTTTTCATTGATCCAGGCGCCAATGCTGCGAATCACGCCGGTAACGGTCTGGATGAAGTCGCGCAACGGGCCTTCGTTTGTATCGGTGATGCTGTTGCCAACCTCTTCCCAGGCGCTGCGTAGACCCTTGAGGTCACCATCAATGTTGTCGGCGATGACCTGAGCCATACGGGCGTTTTCGCCCTGCAGGTTGGACAGTTGATCTAGAAGCTTGTCCAGTCCACCTTCACTCATCTGGCTTACCAGCTCACCAGTGCCAGAGCCAGCTTCCTGGCCGAATAGTGCTTGCAGCATGCCCTTGCGCTCGACGTTGCCGAGCTTGCGTGTGGCGTTGTTGATATCCCGAAGAATTTCCGGCCAGTCGCGCATGCCACCGCTAGCATTGGTGACTTGCAAGCCGAGTTTTTCAATGACCTTTGCAGCTTCCTTGCTGGGCTTTGTGATTCTGGCGTTCATGGCTCGCATGGTGGTGCCTGCCATGCTTCCTTGGATACCAATGTTGCCCAAGAGGCCAGCCATGGCCGCCGCTTGCTCCAGGGTCATGCCAAGGTCTTCAGCGCCGCCCATGTACTTCATGGTTTCGCCCAGCATTTCGAGATTGACGTTGGCTCGTGCGGCGGTACCGGAAAGCACATCGGCTACGCGGGTGATATTGCCTTCTACCTCGGGGTCGATTTTGAAGGCGCTGCTGATGTTTGAGGCAATGTCCGCTGTGCGGGCCAGCTCAGTGTTGTTGGCCAGGGCAAGATTGAGAATATCGCCCATGGAGGCCAGTATCGCTTCCGGGCTGAAGCCGGCACGTGCCAGGAAGGTTTGCCCTGCACCTACCTCGGTCGAGCTGAATGCAGTCGAGGCGCCTTTCTCGCGTGCTTGGGCTTTCAGTGCCTTGAAGCGCTCGTCATCTTTCTCCAGGCGGGTGATGGCCTGAAGCTCGCTCATCTGGGCGCCGTAGGCGATCCCAGGTGCAAGCAGGCGCGCCCCGGCATAAAGAATGCCGCTACCAGATGCCAGGCCACCGGCCCCCACGCCGGCCATGCTGCCAGCCAGAGCCTGGGTACGCTGATACTGTTGTTTGGCTTTGCCCAGGCGCTCTTGAACGCGAGCGATGGCGGCAAGCCTGTCTCTCTGCGTTTTCATCTTTTGGTTTACGGCGTCGATTTCACTACCAAGGGTCTTTTCTCGATCCTTCAGTGTTGCCGTGCTGATGCCGGCCTCTTTGAACTTGGCAATCGTTTTTTGCAGCTCGGTTCGTTGGCCTTGATGCTTGCGTGACAACTGATCAACCGCCTGAGAGGCGTTCAGGAAGCTTTTCTGGAATGCAGCACTGGGCGCAGCCATACCTTTCAATTGTTCACGCATTTCGCGTAGGCGTTGCTGTGCTTTGTTCAGTGCTTCCGAGCTTTCCCGAACGGCGCTGTGCTGCTTCTTGTAGCTGCTGATATCGCTCTGCAGATTGTTGAGTGCTTTCAACTGATCGCGGCTGGCCTGGAGCTGCTTTGTAAGCTTGCCGCTCCCCTGCACAAGCGCACGAATAGGCTTGGTGGCCTTGTCGATTGCCTGCAGTCGCACTTCAAGTTTCAGGTCACGTGCCATTGTCTGTTCCAGAGCGCTTACGAGCTTGCTCGCGCCATTGCATCAGCTCGGGGAGGGGCATCGGATCCATTTCCGATGGCCCCCAGTGAAAAATCACGGCGATATCCGCCATGACGTCCTCTACACGTCGAGGGAGTCCGGCTCCACTTCCGTCGGCACCAAAAAACCGGCTACCTCGACCCCCAGTTTCACCAGGTCACAGGGCGCCAGGCTCGATACTTCTTGCTCTACCAGGGTAGGGATGGTGATGCGCGGCAACAGCTTACGCAGGGCATCTACCTCCATACGCAGCAGGTCGGTAAGGGCAATGCCGCGCAGCTCACCGGACTTGGGGTGGCGGACTTCGATCTGACTGATGGATTGCTCGCCACGGATGATCGGCGTGCTCAGGGTGACGATGCTCTGTTTGGTAATCATTGGGCGTTCCTACGTTGCTTGTGTGGTTGACTGGTTGCGGGCTGCCAGGCGTTCGGCGATATAAAGGTCTATTTCAGCCTCGAGCCAGGCAACGCTGTTCACGCCGATCTGCACCGGCGCGGGGAAGGTGCCCTCGCGGATAGCCGCGTAGATTGCAGCGCGACTTTTTCCGGTTTTGAGCTCCACCTCGCGGCGGCGCAGCAGGCGGTTGCCTACGGGGATGCTCTGCAACGGGTGAAAAGGGGGCAGGGCTGGCCGGCTCATGCGTGTTGCTCCCGGTTCTGTATCCGGCTCTGGATCCAGGCCAATATTTCGCTGCGGACGAACGCCACCGGGGCATTGCGTGCGCTGCTGTCAGTGAGCTTGACCGGTTGCGGAAAGGTCGGGTCGCGCTTGATCAGCTTGTAAACGGTCGGGCGCGCCAGGCCGGTTAGTTGCAGTAGTTCGTGCATACGCACCAGAGCTACAGGCTCTTTTGAGAGAGACGTGGCCCGTGTCATGACCCAGCACCCTCCGTGCCGCAATCCTGACCTTCCAGGCGCGGAGCCTCTGGCTCAAGAGGCATGTTCAAGGCGAGGCGTACGATGTTCCGTAGAGCACTTTGCGCATAGGGCAGTGCGACATCTGGATTCGGCTGGCTCGATGGACTTAAACGGTGAGTAATTTCCTCGAGACCAATAAACGACGCGCCACAGACCGGGTTCTTGCAATAGAGGTAGGTCGTTGCCAGTAGCAGATGCTTCTTCTTGGTGTCTCGTTTGATAATTCGCGCCCCGCAGTCTGGGCAGCGCTGCATGAATACATTTGGGTCTTTGGCAGTCATGTGGTCTGTGCCTCGTACAGTAGACGACTTAAGCCTGCCCAAGCCCTCCAAGGAACGAAACGAAGTGCTGTCGTAGCGCGCCCCGTTCAGACGCCAAGTCGCTTCACTTACCTGGAGCCCTGGCAGAGCAGCCATCACGGCTGCCCCTGCAGGTGGTGTTGCAACCAGGCACGCACGTCCTCCTGGCGATAGCGCACCAGGCGGCCGACTTTCACATAGGGGAGTGTTTGCCGACCTGTGCTGCGCCAAGTGGCGAGAGTGCGCACGGACACACCAAGAGCCTGTGCCGTTTTAAGTGGTGGCCAAAGGTCAGCGCCGTGCGCCGTAGGGTGCTCTGTGGTCATTCTTCATCTCCGTGATGCGCTGTAGGTTCACGGAGCGAAGAATGCCGAGAGAGGGGCGGGATGTGCGGTTATTGGAAAATGGAAAATTCCATTTCGTGTCAGTCCATGGCTTTCAGGGCTTTCCCCAGTGCTTCCTGAAAGCCTCGTTTCCCATATCCATGGCCGTCGTATTTCAGCTTTCGCGCTGTGTCCTCCAGCGCTTTGGCAATCGCGTTCACGTTTGGCTTGCCTGCTCTTTTCAGGCGGGCTTTGTTGGATGGAAATTCCGCATTCTCATCTAGCCGTTCGGCCAGATCGGCTATCAGGTAAGCGGCGAAAGCTAAGGTTTTTAATGCGCCGGATTCGTTTTCGGGCTCTTCAGGAGCGGCTTGTGGTTGATCGGTTTCGACCTCCATTGATCCTCCACCAGTAAAGGCGCAGCACGCGATAGGGAATGACTGA
Source organism: Pseudomonas sp. YY-1 (assembly GCF_002843095.1). NCBI lineage: Bacteria > Pseudomonadati > Pseudomonadota > Gammaproteobacteria > Pseudomonadales > Pseudomonadaceae > Pseudomonas > Pseudomonas sp. YY-1. Next base: position 48,298 of record NZ_PJLX01000009.1, read on the forward strand.
TCTCCGAATGTTGCTGTGCCAAGTAATGATTCGGGATATCGGGCGGTGAGTTTGTTCTGATCCGCAAGAAACTCTGCCAGGTGGCCTATATGAGTTAGCTCCAAGAAGTCGGTCGCAGCAACAGATACCGGCTCTCCTTTTTCACCCAGCCTGTAGCAGGCACCGATTACTTTTCCATCCTTAGCCACTGTTACTCCAATAGGGTAAGGCGTAGCCCGACCTACTGCGTTCTTGAAGCCAAAGTAGTCAAGAATCGGAACAGGCCCATCGTAGAGACAAAATGGTTCGGTCTGAAAACTCTCGAGGAAAGGACCTCCATGGGCGATCTGTGGACTGTCTTCATAGCCAGGAGGCAGAGGCATTAAATTCGTGAACAGTCCTATTTCAGCGCCATCCTTTGGCCAGTAATAGGCTTGGATGCGGTTTTTCAATGCTGCCCTAGTAATGGCTTCTGCTGAATACGATTCACCTGTTTTCCTGTTCAGCCAATCAGCTGCCTCCTCGAAAGTTAGCCAATCCTTAAAGTCGAAGTCACTCATCAATATTCCTCATGAACAGCACCTCAAAGTGGCCAGGGCCAGGCGCTGAACAGCATGCTGGATCTGTCAGGCGTTATATGGTTGTCAAGATACAAAGGGAGATAAGGGGAGACAACCAGAAGCAACCTGCCGCCAGAATGGCAGGCGCAGATAGGCAGGTGAACAGCAGAAAACAGGGGGTGATTTCAGGTTTAGGGGTACGTTTGGGGGTATGTGATCAATATCGAAACGATCAAGGCCTTTTATCACGTGGCCTTGAGTGGCTATGTTCGATTCCAGCAGGGGACGCCATCTTCATCCTCTCCGATCTGGTGTGTTTCTCCGCACTTTCCTCTGCTTCATCACGGCCGGCCTTTACTGGCTTGCCGTATTTCCCCGTGGTCATCCTGCAGCGATCCCGCCGCCATCGGACGTGTTTCAGGCGTCTGATATCGCACTTCTGAATACTTCGTTTCACGCCCGTTGAAAGCCTGCGAGACCTCTGAATCGCGGGTTTGGTTCCTCCAATTTCTATTCGCGCTTCTCTCTGAAATGCCGTGATAGGACGTGCGTCTCCTTATAAGTATTTGTTCCTATACGCTGTTGCAAATCATTATCATCAAGGTCTAGTATTCGGCCACTTTCATCCGGACTGATGAGGCGCAACGTGACCACGGAATTGCCCTACGACTTCATTGCCATAGGCCTGGGGCCTTTCAATCTCGGGCTGGCATGCCTGGCGGAGCCTCTGGGGAGCCGCAGCCTGTTTCTCGACAGAAAGGCCGAATTCAGCTGGCACCCCGGTATGCTGCTGGACGGTACCACGCTACAGAATCCCTTCCTCGCCGATCTGGTCTCGATGGCCGATCCCACCAGTCGTTTCAGCTACCTCAACTACTGCAAGCAGCAAGGCCGCTTGTACAACTACTACATCCGCGAGAACTGGTACCTGTCGCGCCAGGAGTTCGACCGCTACTGCAAGTGGGCGGCGGCTCAGTTGGACAATCTTCGCCATCAGCATGAAGTGCAGGAGGTCTGGTACGACGCTTCGCTGCCTGGCTATGTGCTGGCCGGGGTGCGTGGCGATACCGGCGAAGGTTTCCAGTACAGCTGCCGCAAGCTGGTGATCGGTATCGGCGGTGTGCCGCATATTCCAGCCTGCTGTAGCCCGGGCGATGCCCGCCAGGCGGTGCATACCTCGGCTTATCTGGGCAGCAAGAAGGCACTGCAGCGTTGCCGCAGCATCACGGTGATCGGCAGTGGGCAGAGTGGCGCCGAGGTCTTTCAGGATCTGCTGGAGCAGGCGCCGCAGCATGGCTACCAGTTGAACTGGGTGACCCGTGCGCCGCGGTTCTTCCAGATGGAGAACGCCAAGCTCACCCTCGAGTTGATCACGCCGGACTACGGTCGCTACTTCTACGGCCTTGGCGACGGGGTCAAGCAGCAGATCCTCGATGACCAGCGCAGTATCTACAACGGCATCAATCAATCGCTGATCGAGCGCATCTACCAGACCCTGGACGAGCGTCAGCAGCAGGGCCTTTCCGGTGTCAGGCTGCTGCCCAACCTGGCGTTGCAGCAATGCCGGCGAGACGCTGCCAGCGGGCAGTGGCAACTGGAGTTTCAGCATGCTCAGACGGGCGCGCGTTATGGCCACGCGACCGACGGGCTGGTGTTCGCCACCGGCTATCGCTACCAGCTGCCAAGTTTCATCGAAGGCATTCGCGAGCGGATTCGCTGGGATGCACAAGGGCGTTACGCGCCATCGCCGAACTGGGCGGTGGATCATCAGGATAGTGAGATCTATGTGCAGAACGTGGGCTTGCACAGCCATGGCCTGACCAACCCCGATCTTGGTCTGGCCTGCTGGCGCAATGGTCGCTTGCTCAATGAGCTGACCGGGCGTGATGCGTATCCCTGCGAGGCGCGCACCACCTACCAGGATTTCCAGCCGCCGGCTGACTGCGGCTTCGTCGCGCTCGGGCAGGGGAGCGCCTCTGCATGAACCTGCGCACCACCATTCTGATCATGTCGGGCTTCGGCGTGATCAGCGATTCGATTCTGATCGCCTTCTACCCGCAGTTCTTCGAAACCCGCTACGGCGTGACCAGCCCGGTACACGTGGGGGCCTATATCGCTGCCATCTCGATTGCGGTGATGTGCATGTTGCCGGTCTGGGCGCGGGTGGCCAGGCGCATCGAGACCATGCACCTGCTGCTCTACACCCAGGGCGCGGCGGCGCTGTTCTGCCTGGCCTCGATCTGGGCGCCAAGCGTAGAGAGCTACTGGGTGCTGAGCCTGATGATGTTCATGACCAAGGCCAGCTACCTGCTGATGTTTCCCTACCTGATGCGTCTGGAAGAGCCGCAGAACCACAGCCTGGTGATCGGCCTGCTGTCGGTGGTCATCCATATCGGCGCGATCTTCGGCGCTGCCGTCGGTGGCATGGCGCTGGAGCATTACGGGCCGAGCTTCTGCATTGCCCTGATGGCGGCCGGGGACCTGGCGCAGATGGCGCTGTGCCTCTATCTGATCCGCACGGGCAGGGTGGTCAAGGTACTCAGCCGCGAGGAGAAGAGCGGCCAGGCACCGGTGCCGCGGCGCAGCCCGCAGGCGCTGTCGGCGCTGCTCAAACTGTGCCTGCTGATGTTTCTCTTCGACTTCAGCGCCTACCTGGTGCGGCCGTTCTTCACCCTGTACTGGGAGGCGCGCACGGGGCTGCACGAGCCGCTGCTGACCGGCCTGGTGTTCGCCATTCCCGGCATCGTCGCGTTGCTCGCGCTACTGCTCAAACACCTGGTCGTGCAGCAACCACGCTGGGTCGATCACACCCTGTTCAATCTGCTGCTCGGTGCCTTGGGACTGGCACTGCAGGCCAGCGAGTCGCTGGAGCTGATCATCATTGGCCGCTGCCTGTATGGCTGGGCGCTGTATCAGGTGATCGTCAAGCTCGAGGTCACCCTGTTCAAGGTCAGCACGCCAGATGCCTATGCCCGCGACTTTGGCGTCACCAACTTCTTCCAGAACCTCGGCGTGCTGTTGTCTTCGTTCGGCGCCGGGTTCCTGGTCAATCTGGTTGGTATTCCGCTGACCTTCATCATCGCTGCGGCAGGCCTGCTGCTGACGGCGATCATCGACCGCGGCTGGTTCGGCGTCGACCGCCGGCACGCCGCTCAGGGAGAACTCTGCCATGCCAACTGAAGCCATTGCGCTGAGCCAGCCGCGGGCGCTGCTCGACCCGCATTTCACCTTGCGTCCGCTGCGTCTCGACGAAGACGTTGCGGTGATCCACCCCTGGTACCAGATGGATTACGCCCACTACTGGAACATGCAGGACATGACCCTGGAGGCGACCCGCAACTTCTACGCCGACGCCCTGGGCAGCGGCCATATGCGTGCCTTCATGGGTTTCTACCGTGGCGCGCCGGCCTTCGTCATGGAGTGCTACGACCCCCGGCACGACCCGCTCGGTAAGCGCTATGCGGTGCAGCCTGGTGATCTCGGCATGCACTTTTTCGTCGGCCCGAGCGCTCAGCCGATTCGCCACTTCACCCGTGACGTGCTGCGCGCGGTGATGGCCTTTCTCTTCGACGAACTCGGTGCGCGCCGCGTGGTGGTGGAGCCGGACTTTCGCAATCACAAGGTGCATCGCCTCAATCGCCTGGTCGGCTTCGTCGAGCAAGGGCCCGTGGAGCTGCCCGCCAAGACCGCACTGCTGGCGTTCTGTACGCCCGCCGATTTTTTCCAATCACTTGAAGGATCAAGCCCGCTATGACTTCTCCTCGTCTGGATCATCCCGCCTCGGTCGTCGCCCATCTGACCCCCGAGCTGTGGCACAAGGTTAACCGCCTGTTGGTGCGCAAGGCCATCGCCGAATACGCCCATGAGCAGCTGTTCAGCCCGCAGTTGCTGGGTGCGGCCGAACGCGAAGGCTGGCAGCGCTACGAGCTGGCGGCCGACACCGAGGGCTGCGTGTATCGCTTCGAAGCGCGCACCATGGCCCTGCGTCATTGGCATATCGAGCCGGCCAGCATCGAACGCCTGCTCGATGGCCAGCCGCAGGCGCTCGATGCGCTGACCTTCGTCATCGACTTCAAGCGTACGCTGGGCATTCCGGCGGACAAGCTGCCGGTGTATCTGGATGAAATCAGCAGCACGCTCTACGGCGCCGCCTTCAAGCACGGCGAGCGCGCGCTGAGCAGCGCCGAGCTGGCTGACGCCGACTACCAGACCATCGAGGCTGCGATGATCGAGGGCCACCCAGGCTTCGTCGCCAACAACGGTCGCCTGGGCTTCAACGCCTTCGACTTCCACGCCTACGCACCGGAAACCGGCTCGCGCTTCGCCATCATCTGGCTTGCTGTGCACCGCGACAACGCGCACTTCGCCGCCGTACCTGGGCTGGATCACGAACAATTGCTGCGTGAGGAACTGGGCGAGGCGCAGCTGCAGGCCTACCGCCAGCAATTGCACGAGCAGGGACTGAATGCCGATGACTACCTGCTGATGCCGACCCATCCCTGGCAGTGGTTCAGCAAGCTGAGCCTGATGTTCGCCGCCGACATCGCCCAGCGCAAAATCGTGCCGCTGGGGCGCAGCAGCGACGAGTACGTCGCCCAGCAGTCGCTGCGTACCTACTACAACATGTCGCAGCCGCAGCGCTGCTACGTGAAGACCTCTTTGTCGATCCTCAACATGGGTTTCATGCGCGGCCTGTCGCCGTACTACATGGCCGGCACGCCAGCGATCAACGCCTATCTGGACCAGTTGATCAGCAGCGATCCGGTGCTGCGTGAATACGGTTTCAGCATCCTGCGCGAAGTCGCCTCCGTGGGTTATCGCAACCGCTACTACGAGGCGGCGCTGGAGACCGACAGCCCGTACAAGAAGATGCTGTCAGCGCTGTGGCGGGAGAGCCCCGCTAGCCGCCTGAAAAGCGGCGAACGGCTGATGACCATGGCCGCGCTGTTGCACGTCGACCCACAGGGGCAGGCCCTGCTACCCGAGCTGATCCGCCGTTCCGGGCTGGCGCCGCGGGCCTGGATGCGTCGTTACATGGACGCCTTCCTGCGACCGCTGATGCACTGCTTCTATGCGCACCACCTGGTGTTCATGCCGCATGGCGAGAACCTGATTCTGGTGCTCGACGGCCACGTGCCGGTGCGCGCGATCATGAAGGACATCGCCGAGGAGTCGGCGATTCTCGACAAGGACGCGCAAATGCCGCCGGGCCTGGAGCGGTTGGCCGTGGACGTGCCGGAGGACTACAAGATTCTCGGCATCTTCATCGACGTGTTCGACGGTGTGTTCCGCCATATGAGCCAGATTCTCGAAGAGAACCAGTGCATGAGCGAGACCGAATTCTGGCGCGGTGTCGCCGAGTCGGTGATCGACTATCAGCACGCGCACCCGGAGCTGGCCGAGCGCTTCGCGCGCTACGACTTCTTCGCGCCGAGCTTCCTGCATTCGTGCCTGAACCGCCTGCAACTGAAGAACAACCTGCAGATGGTCGACCTGGCGAACCCGGCGGGCAGCCTGATCATGGCCGAGCCGCTGGCCAACCCGGTCGCACCGTTCGCACCTCGTGTCGAGCACGAGCCAGCGCCGCGGCGTATCGCCGAGCTGCAGCGCTAGCTGCCTGCCCCGTCAGGCGGTGCTTGGCGGGGCAACGACTTCCATGGTCCGGATTGGGCCATAGCCCAAAGCCTGAGGCGTTGGCGCGTCTACGCGGGAGGGATCGGTGCAGGCCGGTTTCAGCTCGCGGCTGCCAGCCAGCCTTGAGTTCGCTGCAAGGAGCCAAGCATGTACAACCCCAGTCGTACCGCTCAGTTTGCCGCCACGCCCTACGATTTTCGCGCCACCGAGCCGCAGCTGCCGATTCATAGCTACTGCGACCCGGCGATCTACGAATGCGAGCAGGAGCTGATCTTCCGCCACTGCGCCAATTACATCGGCCACGAGAAGATGGTGCCCGAGCTGGGCGACTGGTACGCGCTGCCGCACGAGGAGCACAGCCGCATCCTAGTGCGTAACGAACATGGCGTGGAGTTGCTCTCCAACGTGTGCCGTCACCGTCAGGCACTGATGCTCGGCGACTTCAGCCCGGGCAGCGATGCCAGCACCGTGCGCCGTGGCAATCTGCGCGCCACCGGCAATCGCATCATGTGCCCGCTGCACGCCTGGACGTACGACACCAGCGGGCTGATCGTCGGTGCGCCGAAGTTTCCGCAAAAGCCCTGCCGCAACCTGCCGCGCTACCCCCTGAACAACGTTGCCGGCTTTCTCTTCGAGGGGCCGCGTGACCCGGTCGCCGACATCGGCGCGTTGTTCCGCCGCCCGGACATGGACTTCTCCGATTACCAGCTCGACCACGTCGAGATGCACCCGTGCAAGTGCAACTGGAAGACCTTCATCGAGATCTACAACGACGACTACCACATCGTCTCTTTCCATCCCGGCCTGCGCCGCTACGTGCGCAGCGAGGGGCTGCAGTGGGACTACGGCGACTGGTACAGCCTGCAGCGCATCAACGTGAACCCCAACCTGGCGCGTGCCGGCACCGATACCTACCGCGCTTGGCATGAAGGCCTGATGGCCGTGCATGGCGATGCCGCGCCGGATTTCGGTGCGATCTGGGCCAGCTACTACCCGACTCACATGATCGAGGTGTTCCCCCACGCCCTGGTGCTTTCCACCGTTTACCCCAAGGGCGTGCACGAGTGCCTCAACGTCGTCGAGTTCTATTACCCGCAGGCGCTGTGCGAAGGCAATCGCGAGCTGGTCGAGGCGCACCGCGCTGCCTACATGGAAACCGCCATCGAGGACGACGAGATCGCCGAGCGAACCGATGCCGGCCGGCGTGCGCTGTATCAGCGCGGCGTCGATGACAGTGGCCCGTACCAGATACCGCTGGAGGAGGGCATGCAGCACTTCCACGGCTGGTATCGCCAGGTGATGGGTCAGGCCCTGGCTGCCGAGCGCCGCTAAGGCGCGCGTATCGGCCCGACATGGAGGTTGCTGCAATGAGCTGATGTCCCCTTGTGCTGTGCCCACGCCTTATCCAACTCAACCAAGAAAAAGTGTCTGCCCATGAAATCGATGTATCACTCACAACACCCGGCGCGCTTGCGCGCTACCTGCAGCTCTCGCGTACTGGCCATGGCCCTGTGCCTGGCGCCATTGACCTGGCCGGTGGTGGCCGCCGCAGCCGAGGAAGAAGGCGAGGCGGTGGTGCTGCAGCCGGTCAGCGTTACCGGCGTCAACCAGGCGCCGCCGGTCGTCACCGAGCAGAGCGACTCCTACACCCTGGGTCGCAGCGGCACGGCGACCAAGCTCGACCTGACGCCGCGGCAAACGCCGCAAACCATCACCAGCGTGAACCGTCAGCAACTCGATGACTTCAAGCTCGGCAGCGCCAACGATGCCCTGCAGGCGGCGGGCATCGGCGTGCAGCGGGTCGAGACCGATCGCACCTACTTCACCGCGCGTGGCCTGGACGTGAACAACTTCCAGATCGATGGCATCGGTGTGCCGTTCTCTTCTGAAGAGCAGATGGGCGACATCGATACCTTCCTCTACGACCGTATCGAGATTCTCAAGGGTGCCAACGGCCTGACCTCCAACCCCGGCAACCCATCGGCGACGATCAACTTCGTGCGCAAGCGCCCGACCCGCGAAACCCAGGCGCAGCTGGGCTTCAGTTATGGCTCCTGGCAGACCCGACGCCTGGAGGCCGATGTGTCCGGTTCGCTCAACGACAGCGGCACGCTGCGCGGGCGCGCCCTGGTCGCCGGGCAGGAGGGCAACTCCTACCTGGATCGCTACCAGCCGAGCAAGACGCTGTTCTCCGGCATTCTGGAGGCCGACCTGACCGACAGCAGCACCGCGACCATCGGCTACTCCAAACAGCGCAACCGCCCGGAAGGTATCATGTGGAGCGCGCTCTCGCTGTACTACACCAACGGCTCCAAGGTGCATTACGACCGTTCGCACAGTACCGCGCCGGACTGGAGCTACTGGGATACCGATGACGAACAGACCTTCGCCGAGCTGAGAACCGACTGGGGTGGCGGCTGGCAGACCCAGGTGACCCTCAACTACCGCGAGATCGGCTCCGACGCCGAAATGCTCATGGCCGGCGGCGTGCCGGATGCAAGCACCGGACTGGGACTGACCACCTATGCGTCGAAGTTCGACCGTACCGAGCGCCAGCTGCTGGGCGATGCCTCGGTCAAGGGGCCGTTCGAGCTGTTCGGTCGTACCCATGAGGTGGTGCTGGGCAGCAACTGGTCGCGCACCCGCGCGCACTGGACCTCCAGCGACGATGCTGCGGGGGTGGCGCTGCCACCGGTATGGGATTACGACGGCAACTATCCGCGCCCGGATTTCGCCAGTGTCACCAGCTGGGCCGACTACACCACCTACCGCCGCAGCTATTACGCGGCTGGGCATTTCGCCCTGAGCGACCAGCTCAAGCTGATTACCGGGGTCAACCACAGCAACCTCAAGAGCAGCGGCGAACGTGTCGGTGAAGGCCATCAGTACGACAAGAGCAAGTCCACGCCCTATGTCGGCCTGACCTACGACCTCAACGACAACTACTCGCTGTATACCAGCTACACCGAGATCTTCAGCCCGCAGCACCAAGTCGATCGCAACCATGCCTTGCTCGAGCCGATTGAGGGCAACAACATTGAGGGCGGAATCAAGGGCGAGTGGTTCGACCGCCGCCTCAATGCCAGCTTCGCCCTGTTCCGTACCAAGCAGGACAACACCCCAGAGTACGCCGGCTTCGATAGCGTTGAGGGTTTCTCCTATTACCAGGGCGTGGACACCAAGGTCGAAGGCTATGAAATGACCCTGGTCGGGCAACTGACGCCAGGCTGGGAAGCCAGTGCCGGCCTGACTCATCTGTTCTCGATTCGCGATGGTGACGGCAGCAGCACGCGCACCTTCATTCCGCAGAACACCCTTTACCTGGCCACCACCTATCAGGTGCCGCAGGTACAGGGCTTGAAGGTGGGCGGCAGCGTCAACTGGCAGAGCGAGATCTTCCGTGAGCAGGGCACTTCGACCACCGGCGAGATCATCGTCAGTCGTCAGGGCTCCTACGCCGTGGTCAATGCGCTGGCCAGCTACGACATCGACCCGCACTTCAATGTCTCGCTCAACGTCAACAACCTGTTCGACCGCAAGTACCTGACCAGCCTGTACTGGGCGCAGTCCTACTATGCGCCGTCGCGCAATGCGATGCTGAGTCTGAGCTGGAAGTACTGATCCCGCCCCCAGCCCCGCCTGATCACAGGTGGGGCTTTCTATTGCGCCGGCAGTTTCAGCAGCGCTTCGCTGATCGCTTCGGCCAGATACTCAACGCTGAACACGCCGCCATGAGTCCAGGTCGAACGCATGCTGGTCAGGCGCTGCTGGCGCACGAACGGCATGGCCTGCCACAGGCGGGTGGTGAACAGGCGCTCCTGCTGGGCGAAGGGCTCGATATAGATCACCACGCCATCCTCGATCGTGCCGAGCTGGGTGACCGGCGCCTGGATATTGCCCCAGCGGCTGACTGGCACTGCTTGTGCCGGCTGCAGGCCGAGCAAGGACATGGCGTGCTGCGGCAGTGAATTGGGGCCGAAGATGTACACCTGGGTGGCCGATGCGAAACGGATAAGAGTGACCTTGGGCAACTCACCGCCGAAGTGTTCCAGCAGGTGTTGGCGCAACTCGTCGATGCGCTGTTCCATCTGCTGCAGGCGCTCGTGCGCCAGATCACTGCGCTGCAGGCGTGCGGCCAGGTCCAGGTAGTTGTCGCGCTGCAGTTGCAGGTTGTCCTGCTGCTGGGTGAAGTCACCGTAGCTGAGCACCGGCGCAATGCGCTCCAGCGGTTGGCGCATGTCCTCCAGCAGGGGCGTGATCAGGATCAGCTCGGGGTGCAGCTGTGCCAGCCGCTCCAGGTTCGGTTCGGTACGACTGCCGGCGTTGAGCACCTCGGCGGGTAGCGTCGGATGCACCACCCACTCGCGGTAATCCGCGGCGTCGGCCACGGTGAGCGGGGTGATGCCCAGTTGCAGCAGGTGCTCGGCAGGCTCCCAGCTCAGCGCGGCAATACGTGGTTCGGCCGGCTCGGCCATTGGCAGCCAGCAGAACAGAGGCAGGCAAAGCAGCATCGTGCAGCGCTTCATGCCAGGCGCCTGCGCAGCAACAAGAAGATGAAGTAGCTGCCGCAGAGGATCGAGGCGACGATGCCCAGCGGGATCTGCAGGGGAAAGATCAGGTTGCGGCCGATGAGGTCGGCCAGCAGCATCAGCAGGCAGCCAAGTAGCGCCGCCAGCGGCAGTTGCTGCTGGATGCGCCGAGCACCGAGGGTGACGGCCATGTGCGGAGCGAGCAGACCGAGAAAGCTCACCGGGCCGACCAGGCTGGTCACCAGGGCGCAGAGCAGCGACACCAGCAACAGCAGGACCAAGCGCGTTGCCGGTACATCCAGGCCGCGTCCATGGGCGATGCCGTCGCCTGCCGAGAGCAGATCCAGCGCGCGTTGCCAGAACAGGCTGAGGCCGATCAGCAGGCTTACCCCCGAACCCAGCGCGATGGCTTGCAGGCCGCTGACCCTATAGGTTGAACCGGCTAGCCAGCCGAGCAAGGCCAGGGAATCCGAAGAGCCCTGACTGAGGGCCAATTGCAGAGCGGTATTGAGCAGAGCCGCCAGGGCCATGCCGACCAGTACCATGAGCGCTGGCGAGTACTTCTGTTTGCGCCCTAGCAGCAATAACGTCGCCAGCACCAGCAGGCAGCCGATGAAGGCGGCAATCGGTGCCAGCAGCCAGAACAGCGTTTGACCGAACAGCAGCAGACTGATCATCACCGCCAGTGCAGCACCGGCGCTGAGGCCGAGAATGTCGGGGCTGGCCAGCGGATTGTGCAGCAGGCGTTGCAGCAGCACACCGGCAACGGCCAGCCCAGTGCCAGCGGCTGCCGCACTGAGCAGTCGCGGCCAACGCAGCGACCACAGGACGTCCGCTGGCCAGGCCAGTTGCCAACCCTGTGGCGCGTATTGCAGGCACAGGCCAAACAGCGCGGTGAGCACCGTGGCCAACGTCAGCAACCACCATGTACGAACCTTGCAGCTGTCGCTGCCTCGGGGCAGGGCCAGCGCTTGCCGATCTTGCGCAGCACCCTGGCGACGGGCAAGCCAGAGCAGGGCTGGCGCGCCGATCAGGGCGGCGACGGCGCCCGTTGGTATCTGCTCACTCAACCAGTGGCTGAGTAGCAGCGCCACGGCATCGCTGGCCAACAGCACCAACATGCCCAGCAGTACGCTGTAGACCAGCTCGTCACGGGCCGTGCGGGCGCCACACAGACGCGCCAGGTTGGGCGCCACCAGGCCGATGAAGCCGATCAGACCCACGGCGGTAATGGCTGCAGCGGTCATCCACAACGAGGCAAGAAACAGCATCAGCAGCGCCGGCCACAGGTTCAGCCCGCGCCCTCGAGCGGCGGTGCCGCCCAGCTTGAGCAAGGTCAGCACGCGCGGGGCGAGCCACAGGAGCAGCAGCCCCGGCAACAACTTGGGCCAGAGCCAATGAACCCAGGACCAGTCGATCTGACCCATGTCGCCTGCGCCCCAGATGAACAGGCCGCGTGTCTGTTGCTGGTTGAGTATCAGCACAGCGATGGCCAGTGCGCCCAGTAGCAGGTTCATCGCCATGCCGGCGAGTATCACTGGCAAGCCGGCGATACCGTCGCGTCCGGCAATCAGCAACACCAGCCCGACGCTCAGCAGTGCGCCGGCCAGCGCCGCCCAATGTCCATATTCGGCAGCAAAAATAGGGAGGACCAGGCTGGCGGCCAGCAAGCCGAGCCAGGCGCCGGAGGCAGCGCCGAGGGTCATGGGTGATACCAGGCGGTTCTGCGTCAGTTGTTGCAACAGGCTGCCGGATAGCCCCAGTGCCGCGCCCACCAGTAGCGTCATCACCAGGCGCGGCAGGCTGGCCAGGTGAAATTGCAGAGCGGCGAAGCTGTCGCCTTCGGGGACAGTCAGCGTCCAGTGGTCCAGGCTGATATTGAGGTGCAGCAAGGCGATGATCAGCAGACCGAGCAACGCCAGTCCGTAGCGGCAAGCGCCTGCTTTCAGTGGGCGCCAACTGTCGACCAGGCTCGGTGCGCTATGCATCTCAGCCAAACCCGGGCGACCCGTTGATTCGAAGTGGATTGTGCGTTGCGTAGCACGCGCACATCAGCAGACCAGCTCCTCGCGAAAGCGCTGCAAGCGTTCGGCAGGCTTCAATCTCGGGCAGCCGGCACAGGGCTCGCCTTCGGCGCGGCGAAAATGCTGGCAGCAGGCGTTGCGTCCCAGCGCCAGGCACTGGCTGCCATCTTCGAGACTTACCTCGATCAGTGGACTCTTGCCAGGGAAGCCCAGCGCCTGCAGCCAGCGGTCTTCCAGCTCGCGCAGCTGGCCATTGCTCATGCCCTGGTGGCGTTGCAGCAAAAGCAATGCAGCACGGGCGCAGTCGGCAATCAGCAGGCGCGCCAGCTTGGGGTAGATGTTGGAGACACCGTTGAACTCCTCCAGCTGACGTTCCAGCAGGTTCATCAGTCGCTCAGCGGCGTTCTCGACAAGATTTCTGTCACCGCTACGCAGTGGGCAATCGGGCGGCAGGTTGAAGCCTCCGACGAAGCCCTGTCGGATCGATTGCCCCATGCGTTTCAGGCAGGGTACGCGGTGTTCCAGGTGAGCGGCCAACAGGCTGAGGTAAATGGGTTGCCAGATCAACAAGGTCCAGCAACGGGTGGACCAGTAGTGTCGCCCGGCCTCGGGGTGGGCTTGCTGCCAATACTCGTGCAGCGCGGCGATGCGCTCCTGATTGCCTTGGCCGCCACACAGCAACTGGTCGCTGCGTACTGGCGCCACGTTGCCATTCAGGCCTGGCAGGCAGAGGGAGACGGACTTGAGCAGGGCGTCGAGGTCGGTAGCAGGATGCATGGCGATTGAACCCGGAAGCTTCGCGAATAGAACGCGTCGGCAGAAGCGACCGGGGCAATCTAGCAATCAAACGCTAATAATACAAATTATCATTTGCGTGTCTGGGTGTTTCAGCCACAAAAAAGGCCCCCGCGAAGTGGGCCTTGCTATCAAAGCGCCGAGCTTCAGCTGTCCTGACGCTCTTGTGCCATGCATGCGGCGGCGGTGAACAGCACGTCGGTGGAGGAGTTCAGCGCGGTTTCTGCCGAGTCCTGAACGATGCCGATGATGAAACCGATGGCAACGATCTGCATGGCCACCTCGTTGGGGATGCCGAACAAGCTGCAGGCCAGCGGGATCAGCAGCAGCGAGCCGCCCGCCACGCCCGAGGCGCCGCAGGCACTGATCGAGGCCAGCACGCTGAGCAGCAGGGCGGTGGGCAGGTCGACGGGGATTTCCAGCGTGTGCACGGCGGCCAGGGTCAGTACGGTGATGGTGATGGCTGCACCGGCCATGTTGATGGTGGCACCGAGTGGAATGGAGACGGAGTAGGTTTCTTCGTGCAGGTTCAGGTCCTTGCACAGTTGCAGGTTGACCGGGATGTTGGCGGCCGAACTGCGGGTGAAGAAAGCGGTGATCGCACTGCCACGCAGGCAGGTCAGCACCAGCGGGTAGGGATTGCGGCGGATCTTCCAATACACCAGTACCGGGTTCATGACCAGAGCCACCAGCAGCATGCAGCCGACCAGCACTACCAGCAGATGCAGGTAGCCCAGCAGGGCGTCAAAGCCGGATTCGGCCAGGGTTGCGGCGACCAGGCCGAAGATGCCCAGCGGCGCCAGGCGGATCACCAGCTTGACGATGGCAGTAACGCCGTTGGACAGGTCGCCGAGTAGTTGCTTGCTGCTGGCACTGGCATGGCGGAAGGCAAAGCCGAGTCCGATGGCCCAGGCCAGAATGCCGATGAAGTTACCCTTCAACAGAGCATTGACGGGGTTGTCGACCACGTTCATCAGCAGGGTCTTGAGCACCTCGCCAATGCCGCCGGGGGGTGTCAATTCTGCGGCCTGGCTGCTCAGCACCAGCGAAGAGGGGAAGGCGAAGCTGGCCACCACCGCGACCAGTGCGGCGCTGAAGGTGCCGATCAGGTACATCATCAGGATCGGGCGAATATGGGTCTGCTGGCCTTGCTGATGGTTGGCGATGGACGACATCACCAGGATGAGTACCAGCACCGGAGCCACCGCTTTCAGCGCCGAGACGAACACGTTGCCGATGAAGCCAACCGACAGAGCGGTCTGCGGAGCGATGACGGCAAGGGCGATACCTGCGAGCAGGCCGATGATGATCTGCGTCACCAGGCTGGTGCGGTTGAGGAGCTGCAAGACAGGGTGGATGGCTTGGGACATCGCGTGATTCTCTGGTTGCTGAGCACGGTGCAGGTGGCGCCGAGCCTGGATCGAGAGGGCTTCCAGCACCACCTCGGGAGGTGGGCCGAAAAAATAGCGCGCGACTCTAGCACAGCCTCGCCGGGCTTCGGCTCAGGCGCCAGGCAACTGGGCGACAGGGTGCAAGCCGGTGTCGCATCTCGGTAAGCTTCGCGTGCTTGAAATATCGAACGACTGATGCGTATTTTGTACGCTGCGCCGCCATAGAGCGGTATTTGCGTCATTCAAGGACAACAGATAATGAGCACTGCCAGCCGCTGCGACCTGGAAACCCTGCTGCAAGGTATCGACGAGATCGATTGCGTAACCCCCGACCTCAATGGCGTCCCTCGTGGCAAGGTGATGACCGCGGCCGGTTTTCTCGAGGGGCGACGTTTGCAGCTTGCTCGCGGCGTACTGTTGCAATGCATCATGGGTGGCTATCCGCCGGCACGTTTCTACGGCGGTGACGATGGCGATCTGGCGCTCAATGCGGAACGGCGCCAGATCCACCGTCTGTCCTGGAGCGAGTCGCCGCGCGCACTGGCCATCTGCGACGCGGACGAACTGGACGGGCGCAGCTCTGGCCTGTCCACGCGTGGTCTGCTCAAAGGGGTACTCGCGCGTTACGCCGAGCATGGCTGGCAGCCGGTGGTGGCGACTGAACTGGAGTTCTTCGTGTTTGCCGCCAACCCTGATCTGCAGCAGCCATTCCTGCCGCCGGTGGGCTTGGATGGCCGTCGCGAGGACGGCGGCTCGGCGTTCAGTGTCAGTTCTGGCAATGGCCTGCGGCCGTTCTTTGCAGAGGTCTATCGCTGCATGGAGGCGCTGGGGCTACCGCGCGACACCTTCATGCACGAGATGGGTGTCAGCCAGTTCGAGATCAACCTGCTGCATGGTGACGCGTTGCAGTTGGCTGATCAGACCTTCCTGTTCAAGCACCTGCTCAAGGAAGTCGGTTTCAAGCATGGTCTGTCCGTGGTGTGCATGGCCAAGCCGCTGGCGCACACACCGGGCAGTTCCATGCATATTCATCAGAGCGTGGTGGAGCAGGGTAGCGGCCGTAATATCTTCAGTGCTGACAACGGCGAGGCCACGCCAGCTTTTTATCACTTCATTGGCGGTCAACAGGCGGCGATGGCCGATTTTACCCTGCTGTTCGCGCCGCACGTGAATTCCTACCAGCGCCTGTGCCACCCCTATGCATCGCCGAACAATGCCTGCTGGTCGGCCGACAACCGCGCGGCGGGACTGCGTATCCCTGCCAGTGCCCCCGTTGCACGACGCGTGGAAAATCGCCTGCCAGGGGCTGATGCCAACCCTTATCTGGCGCTGGCTGCCAGCCTGGCCGCTGGTCTGCATGGTCTTGAGCGTGAACTGCAACCGAGCGCGCCGATCCAAGGCGAGTTCGAGGTGCCAGAAGAATTGGCGCTACCCTGTACCATGCACGCCGCTATCGAGCGTCTGAAACGCAGCGAGCTGGCCGTAGAACTGTTCGGTGCTGAATTCATCGAAGGTTACATCGCCAGCAAGACCCTGGAGCTGACCAGCTTCTACGATGAAATCACGCCCTGGGAGCGCCGTGTTCTCGCCGCACAGGCCTGACGCCAATCCCGGTTACCGAACAAGGAGCTTTACCCGCCAATGCGACTGATCTGGAAGTCATTCCGCTCGCTGTACTTTGCCACTCTGCTGATGCTGCTCGGCTCAGGTTTGCTGAGTACTTATCTGGCGCTGCGTCTGGCCGATACCGTGGATGGTCTGTGGGTCGGTGCGTTGATGGCGGCCAACTATTTCGGCCTGGTGCTGGGCGGCAAGCTGGGCCATCGGCTGATCGGTCGGGTGGGACACATCCGTGCCTACGTGGCCTGTGCCGGGGTGGTCACCGCAGCCGTGCTTGGCCACGGCCTGGTGGAGTGGCTGCCGCTCTGGCTATTCCTGCGGATGCTGGTGGGTCTGGGCATGATGTGCCAGTACATGGTCATCGAGAGTTGGCTCAACGAGCAGGCTGAAGTCAAACAGCGTGGCCTGGTGTTCAGTGGCTACATGGCGGCCTCCTATCTGGGCCTGATTCTTGGCCAACTGGCTCTGGTCCTGCACCCGACGTTGGGGCTGGAGCTGTTGATGCTGGTGGCTCTGTGCTTCGCACTGTGTCTGGTGCCGGTGGCGCTGACCCGGCGTCTGCACCCGGCACCTTTGCATCCGGCGCCGTTGGAGCTGCGTTTCTTCCTCAAGCGTGTGCCGCTGTCGCTGACCACTATCTCGGTAGCCGGTCTGCTGATCGGCTCGTTCTACGGTCTGGCGCCGCTGTACGCCACGCGGATGGGCTTGTCGACCGAGCAGGTGGGTCTGTTCATGGGTAGCTGCATTCTTGCCGGCTTGTTGGTGCAATGGCCGCTGGGTTGGCTATCCGATCGGCATGATCGCGTGCGCCTGATTCGTGGCTGCTCGGTCTTGCTGCTGCTAGCTGCCTTGCCGCTGGCGGCAATGCCGGAGGTCTTCCTCGGCTTGCTGTTCGGCGTCGGCTTTCTGGTCAGCCTGATGCAATTCAGTCTTTACCCACTGGCAGTGGCCTTGGCCAATGACCATGTCGAGCCCGAGCGCCGCGTGTCCTTGACGGCCATGCTGCTGGTCACCTTCGGTGTGGGGGCGTGTATTGGCCCGCTGCTGGCTGGCGTGCTGATGCGTTTTTACGGCGCCAACATGCTCTATGTGTTCGTCAGCGTTTGCGCGTTGATTCTGGTCTGGCGCATTCGTCCTGAAGTGGTAACCCACTTGCATCAGGTCGACGATGCGCCGCTGCACCATATGGCCATGCCGGGTAACGTCACCAGTTCACCGCTGGTCGCTGCGCTCGACCCGAGGGTCGATGAGCAGACGGTGCAGGAGCAGATGCAGGAGCCTGCCGCCGCTGCGGCAGCGGCGGCTGAAGAGGATCAGCAGAAAACGCAGGCGGACCAGTAGCGGCTGTAGGGCGTCAGAAGGCCCCGTCGCTCTCGGTGCGGCGGGCCTCGCGTTGCAGTTGATAGACGAAGCGCTCGACCTGGCGTTGCTCCAGGCCGGTCATGCGATGAAAACGAGTGCCGACGAAGGTCATGTCGACCTTGTCCTCGTATTGCACGTGACGTAACTCCACAGCGCAGGTCATGTTGCCAAAGGGCAGGTAAGCGGTGAGTCGCTCGTGCACCTGGCCATTGCTCAGTTGCTGGCTGAGATTGCCGGCGAAACGCAGTTTGCAGCCGGTGGCCGAGATGTCCAGCAGATGGCCCGGCAGCGGCTCGCGTAGCTTGTCGCCATTGAGTACAACCTTGACCAGATCGCTTTGCTTCAGTTGTGCGCGAAAGGCGCTGCGGCGCTGGTGATAGATCACCTCAGTGGGCAGCGGCGCCCAGTAGCAGGGTGCTCCCTCGAGCTCGCCGAGCTGCACGTCATGATCACAGGTCCAGGCGACGCGTACTCCGTCGCGAAACGCTTCTATGTTGAAGGTTTCACCCTGCTTGAGAAAACGCTCGCCATCGTTGGGGATGATTTCGTCCAGTGCCACGCGAGCACGGTCTTTATCGATTTCAACAAGGTAGCTTTGGAAGCGCAGGCTGCGCCCCTTGAACTGAATGATCAGGGGATCATGGTTCTGTTGCAGTTGACGCAGGGTGGCAATGATCTCGACGGATGTCTTGAGCACCTTGGGCGGCTGAGGACCGCTCTCGTCGTTGAACGCGCTGGACACAGGACGGAACTCTCCGGTTCATGAGCTATAACGGCACTAGCATACTGGCAGAGTGCCTGCATGTCCCTGTGCTTTTTGTTGGGGGATGGCTCAGGCCTGGCTGAGCGGTCTTTGCTGCGCGATTCTAGCTGCACTACCACGGCTGTCATAGAGGCCGGGTGTCTCTGCGCCGCGCAGAATACCAAGGACGCTGCCGACCGAGGCCTGGTTGGCGCGAATCAAACGCCCATTGCGCAGATTGGCCTCCTGGCAGCGCTGCAGGAGAGCGGACAGTTCTTCACTGCGCCCCAGCAGCTGATTACCTACGGAGGACTTGCTCGCCAGCGCGGTGAGCCCTTCGCGATCTGCACTCAGACCGGCGTTTTGCAGCAGACGGCTGCGCTCGTTGCCGTGCTGTTGAAGCAGGGCAAGCAGAGGTTGTTTTTCGCTGAGCAGGCTGTCGAGGCGCGGTAGGTCGCGTTCGGTGAGGGCCTGGAATTCGCTATCGATCAGCTCAAGCAATTGCTCGGCGGTGCCGATATCGTGGGTGAAGAGGTCAAGCAAGGCTGTGTCGTTCATGGCGGGCTCTTGGGGGTCGGGCGTCCAACACCCCCAGCGCAGCCCTGAGACTAGCGCTGGGATTCGAAGTCGAGCAGTTTCTGGGCGACGCGTTTGCTGTCGACCTGATAGCTGCCATCAGCGATGGCCTGTTTCAACTGGGCCACACGCTCCTTGTTGACGATGGGCTGATCGCGCAGCTTCTCGCCGATTGTTTGCAACTGCTGTGCCTCACGGCTCAGTTGCACCGATTCACCGCTTTTGGTGTTGGTCTGTTCATCAGTACCGGTGACAGGCGCTTTGTTCGGCTGTGCCGACTCATTGCGATTGCCAGCCTGAGTCGCGCCGGTACGCCCCGCATTGGCGGGCGTATTGGCATTGTTCAGCCGGTTGAAGTCGATGACCATGATGCAGAACCTCAGACGATATGGTGGACGCTTGCCATGCTTCTCGGCTGCTGCCAGGAAAACTTTAGGATTAATTTCATCGCGTCGTTGAACAGTGTAGGGAATCGCCAGACCTTTGCGCTACAAGAAACATGCCTACATGGATACTTCTACCTGGCCTGGCCCGACTACACGAGCGCGAACCACTCGCTGCGAGCGTAGGTTACGCACGTTGATCTGCTCGCCCGGAGCCCCATCGGTCAGGGCTTCGCCGGGCATGCGTACGTTGACCGTGGCGCCACGAGCGCTGATCACCACCTGATCGCCTCGACGAATGACCTCGGCTACTTGAAGGTGGGTAGACAGAAGAACCTGGTCACTGCCGAGCTGGCGCGTCAATTTCTTGCCGATCGCCTGCGTCGGGTCGGTCAGGAAGTTCTGACCCAGTTGCCCGATATCGCGTTCCACCAGGCTCAAATCTGCGGCCTTGACTACGCTCATGCGCTTGAGCGGGCGGGTCAGTACGACGACTGGTCGATACAACCGCACTTCAGCCGGCACGAATACGGTCCAGGGGGCGCTGCCGTCGCAACGCACGCGCGTGGTGACGCGGCCCAGTGGTTGCGCCGGGCTTTCCAGCGTGGTGGTCAGCGGCTGATCGCACAGGGGCAGGCGTAACCGCGGGTCGAGACGGTTGACGCGAATCTCATGGCGACCCTGAATTTCGCTACGCTGTAGATATTCAGTGGTCGCCTGCTCAAGAAAGGCCTCCGTGGCGCCGATAAGTTGTTCAGTGCTGGTGAAGGTCGCCGCCGCTGTAGCGCTGTAGCCGAGGATCGGCAAAGCGAGTAAAACGGGCAAGGGCGCAAGGCACTTTGCCAGTAGCTGACGGAATGATGACGTTATTTGCTTCATAGGCAATGCAAAGCAAGCCCCGTGCCGCCTGCTAGGCTCAATGGGGTAGGCGTTACTAGACAAGAAGGAGTCCGGGCATGGCCGGGTTGATGGATTCGGTTAACCAGCGCACGCAGCTGGTGGGGCAGAACCGCTTGGAGTTGTTGTTGTTTCGCCTGGAGGGCCCACAGCTTTACGGTATCAACGTATTCAAGGTGAAGGAGGTGCTGCAGTGCCCGAATCTCACCATCATGCCCAAATCAAGCCCGGTGGTGCGGGGGGTAGCCAACATTCGTGGGGGCACCATCCCGATTCTTGATCTTTCCATCGCGACTGGCCGTGCCGCGCTGGAAGATCTGAAAACCAGCTTCGTGATCATCACCGAGTACAACACCAAGGTTCAGGGTTTTCTGGTGCGCTCGGTCGAGCGTATCGTCAACATGAACTGGGAGGAGATCCATCCGCCACCCAAGGGCACTGGACGCGATCACTACCTGACAGCAGTCACGCGGCTCGACCAGCAGTTGGTCGAGATCATCGATGTTGAGAAGATTCTTGCCGAAGTTGCGCCGACCTCGGAAGTGATATCCGCTGGCGTCATCGATGATGAGGTGCAGAGTCAGGCGGTGACCAAGCATGTGTTGATCGTCGATGACTCTTCGGTGGCGCGCAAACAGGTTTCGCGCTGCCTGCAGACAGTCGGCGTTGAGGTTACCGCGTTGAACGATGGTCGTGAGGCGCTCAATTACCTCAAGAAAATGGCGGACGAGGGCCACAATCCCGACAAGGAACTGTTGATGCTCATTTCCGACATCGAGATGCCGGAGATGGACGGATATACGCTGACTACGGAGATTCGTAGCGATCCGCGCATGCAGAAGCTGCATATCCTCCTGCATACTTCGCTTTCCGGTGTGTTCAACCAGGCGATGGTGAAGAAGGTCGGCGCTGACGACTTCCTCGCCAAGTTCAAGCCAGATGATCTGGCGGCGCGCGTGGTCGATCGCATTCGTGTATCGGATGGGGGCTGAAGGGTGACCTTCGGCGAACGTTATGGTTGCAGAGGCGGCACTAGTGTCTTCAGGTAATTTGGATTTCGAGCAGTTCCGGACCTTCCTGGAAAAGGCCTGCGGTATTCTGCTTGGCAGCAACAAGCAGTACCTGGTCTCCAGTCGTCTGAACAAGCTGATGGAACAGAACGGCATCAAGACCCTGGGCGAACTGGTGCAGCGTATGCAAAGCCAGCCGCGTGGAGGCCTGCGCGAGCAGGTCGTAGATGCCATGACCACCAACGAGACTCTGTGGTTTCGTGACACCTATCCCTTCGAGGTACTCAAGAATCGCGTGCTGCCGGAGTTGATCAAGGCTTACCCGGGCCAGCGTCTGCGTATCTGGTCGGCGGCTTGTTCGTCCGGCCAGGAGCCTTACTCGCTGTCGATGTCCATCGATGAGTTCGAGCGCACCAACCTCGGTCAGCTCAAGGCAGGTGTGCAGATCGTTGCCACCGACCTTTCGCCGTCGATGCTGACCAATTGCAAATCCGGCGAGTACGACAGCCTGGCCATGGGCCGTGGCCTTTCGCAGGAGCGTCTGCAGCGCTACTTCGACCCCAAAGGGCCGGGGCGTTGGCAGGTCAAGGCGCCGATCAAGAGCCGTGTCGAGTTCCGCCCGCTGAATCTGCTGGATAGCTACGCGGCATTGGGCAAGTTCGACATCGTGTTTTGCCGCAACGTGCTGATCTACTTCTCGGCAGAAGTGAAGAAGGACATCCTGACGCGTATTCATGCCACGTTGAAGCCGGGTGGTTATCTGTTCCTCGGCGCCTCCGAGGCGCTCAATGGCCTGCCGGAGAAGTACCAGATGGTGCAGTGCAGTCCGGGGATCATCTACAAGGCCAAATAAGCGCAAGGCATGTTTGGTATCAGCAACGGGAGGCCTTTGGCCTCCCGTTTGCGTTTCCAGAGCTGGAGATGACGGTTCGGCTGCACGTGAGCGGTTGGGTAGGGTGCGCTGTGCGCACCAGCGACCTGGCGGGGCTGAAGAGCCGGTGCGCATGGCGCACCATAGGGTTCGGTGGGCGGCAATCTGTCCGGTTGGCTTTGCCGCCCGCTTGCCAATAGGCGGTAAAGCCTTGCCGCTTTGCCGTTATTTCCCTGTTCGTCACGCATTAAGCTATTGATTTTATTGATTTAAATAAGTTGGCACAGCCTTTGCTGAATATCTCGCAACAGAGACCACATGGCCCAAGCGGCAAAGGTTCGGAACATGAGCATCAACTTCGGCAAGGCACTCGGCATCCACGAACAGGCCCTTGGCTTTCGCGCCCAGCGCGCTGAGGTGCTGGCCAACAACATCGCCAACGCCGATACGCCGAATTACAAGGCTCGTGATCTGGACTTCGCCAGTGTCCTGGCTGAGCAGAGCAATCGCATGCAGCGTGGTGGCGTTTCCCTGAATCGCACCGATAGCCGCCACATTCCGGCCGAGGGCATCAATAGCGGTGAAGCTGAATTGCCGTACCGCACGCCGTTCCACGCGTCGCTGGATCAGAACAGTGTCGACCTGCAGATCGAGCAATCGAACTACGCCGAAAACGCGGTGCAGTTCCAGGCCAGCTTCACCTTTCTCAATAGCAAATTCAAAGGGCTGACCACAGCCCTGCGCGGCGAATAAGGAGCGCGACCATGTCCCTTGCCAGTGTTTTCAACATCGCCGGAACCGGCATGAGCGCCCAGAGCACTCGCCTGAACACCATTTCCAGCAACATCGCCAACGCCGAAACCGTCTCCTCGAGTCTGGATCAGACCTACCGTGCTCGCCACCCGGTGTTCGCCACCGTATTTCAGAGTGCTCAAGGCGGCGACCGTGGTTCGCTGTTCGCCGAGCAGGATGAGGCCGGTCGTGGTGTCCAGGTGCTCGGCGTGATCGAGGACCAGAGCAGCCTGATGCCGCGTTACGAGCCGGATCATCCGATGGCCAATGCCGACGGTTATGTCTACTACCCGAACGTCAACGTGGTTGAGGAAATGGCCGACATGATTTCCGCCAGTCGCGCCTTCCAGACCAACGTTGAAATGATGAATACCGCCAAACAGATGCTGCAGCGCGTGCTGACCCTGGGTCAGTAAGCCAAGACGAGGAGACTAGGGATGAGCACAGTAAGCGGCACTGGCTCGGTACTGGATCAGTATCAGCACAAACCGGACGCACCGAAGAGCAACGACCTCGGCAAGAACGAGTTCCTCAACTTGCTGGTCGCGCAGCTCAACAACCAGAACCCACTGGAGCCGCAGGGCAACGGTGAGTTCATCGCCCAGTTGGCGCAATTCAGCCAGGTCGAAGGGATCGAGAAACTCAACACCAGCATGGGTTCGATGCTGTCCAGCTTCCAGTCTTCGCAGGCGTTGCAGGCGTCTTCTCTGGTCGGCCGCAAGGTGATCGTGCCGAGCGAGAAGGCTGTGGTCGACACCAGTGAGAGTTTCAAAGCCAGCACCATTTTGCCGGTCAGCAGCAGCAACGTGTATGTCAACGTCTACGACAATTCCGGCTCGCTGGTGACGCGCGTCAACTTGGGCGAGCAGGCTGCCGGCAACGTCAGTTTCATCTGGGATGGCAAGGATTCCGACGGCAACGTGGCGCCGCCGGGCACCTACAAGTTCGAGGCGCAAGCCACCTACGGCAGCGAAACCAAGGGGCTGTACACCTTGCTGCCGGCCAACGTCGACAGCGTCACCCTGGGCGGCAGCGAGCTGATGCTCAACCTCGCCGGCCTGGGCAGCGTTCCGCTTTCTCAAGTGCAGGTCATCGGCCAATAACTATTGCCGCCGGCAGTTCCGGCAAAGGAGTCTTCCATGTCGTTCAATATTGGTCTCAGTGGCCTGCGTGCCGCGACCAGTGACCTCAACGTCACCGGCAACAACATCGCCAACGCCGGTACTGCAGGTTTCAAGCAGTCGCGCGCCGAGTTCGCCGACGTCTATGCCGCTTCCGTTCTGGGTACCGGCAAGAATGCGCAGGGCAGCGGTGTACTGCTGGCAGACGTGTCGCAGTTGTTCAACCAGGGCAACGTCAACTACACGAACAACGCGCTGGATCTGGCCATCAACGGCAACGGCTTCTTCGTGACCAGCAACAACGGTGAGATTGGCTATACCCGCGCCGGTTACTTCGGCACCGATCGTGATGGCTATATCGTCAACAACTTCGGTTATCGCCTGCAGGGCTATACGGCCGATGACAGCGGCAATATCCTGCCGGTGCAGGCAGATCTGCGTATCAGCGCCGGTCAGCAGGAGCCCAAGGCGACCACCAGTGTTACCCAGCGTCTTAACCTGAACTCCAATGCTGTGCGGCCTGCCAACGCGGGAACCATGGCGGCACCGACCTTCGACCCAAGTGACTCGAAGTCTTTCAACTGGTCCACTTCGACCAATATTTATGACTCTCAGGGCAATGCCCACGTGATGACTCAGTACTTCGTCAAGAACGAAGCGCCGGCCAACAATGGTTGGGTCATGCATGTGCTGGTCGATGGGGTCAATCCGCGTGATCCGACCAGCACCCAGCCATACAGCTATGCGGTGAACTACGATGCCGCAGGTCAGCTGGCTACGCCGGCCATCACACCGCTGGCCAGCACGCCGGCCAATCCGGCGCTGGATGCGCCGGCCATTCCGGTAGGCACGCCCAATGGCATCTTTGCGTTGGCTGATACCGATTGGGTGCCGGCTGAGAAAGACCCGGTCAACCCTGGAACCATGGTGCCCAACGGCGCTGACAGTGAGGCCTTCACCTTCGACATGCGTGGTTCGACCCAGTACGCGGCATCCTTCGGAGTCAACGCTGTCAGCCAGGATGGCTACACCACAGGTCAGCTGGCGGGTATCGAGATCGACGACACCGGGGTGATCTTCGCTCGCTACACCAACGGCCAGTCCAAGGTGCAAGGGCAGGTGCTGTTGGCGAATTTTGCCAACGTTCAGGGGCTGACGCCAGTGGGCAAGACGGCCTGGGCGCAGTCGTTCGAATCCGGCGAGCCGGTGATTGGCACGCCGCGCAGCAGTACGCTGGGTGCTCTGCAGGCAGGTGCACTGGAAGATTCCAACGTCGAGCTGTCGGATCAATTGGTGAACCTGATCGTGGCCCAGCGCAACTACCAGGCCAACGCCAAGACCATCGAAACCGAAAGCGCCATCACCCAGACCATCATCAACCTGCGTTGATGATCGGAGGGGGGCAAAGCGGCAAGCCTGGCTTGCCGCTTTGCCGTTCAAGGGCCGGCAAAACCTCGCCGCCACGCTTCTATAGCGTTCATGCTAATCCTGTAAATTCCTTTTAAATCAGTGTCTTGTATTTATTTTTCGAGCCTGGCACGGCGCTTGCTGTAGTCAATGCAAAGAGCCAAGGGCACGTCGCCCACTCGGAGAATCACCATGGACAAGATGCTGTACGTCTCCATGACAGGAGCGCAGAACAATACGCTGGCTCTGCGCGCCCACGCCAACAACCTGGCGAACGTTTCCACGTCGGGTTTTCGTCGCGATTTTGAGCAGGCGCGTTCAATGCCGCTGTTCGGTGAAACCTATCCGGCGCGCGTGTTTGCCATGAGCGAGCGTCCCGGCACAGATTTCCGTCCAGGCTCGTTGCAGGAAACCGGACGCGACCTGGACGTGGCCATTGGCGGCAAGGGCTGGATCGCCGTGCAGGCACCCGATGGCAGCGAGGCCTACGTTCGTACGGCCAGTCTGAATATCGATGCCTTGGGCGTGCTGCGTACCGGCAACGGTTTGCCGGTCATGGGCAATGCCGGGCCGATTGCCGTACCGCCGGAGCAGAAGGTGGAAATCGGCCAGGACGGCACCATCAGCATTCGTGCGCTTGGTGAAAACCCCAACGTGTTGGCTGAAGTCGATCGCATCAAGCTGGTCAACCCTGATCCGAAAAGCATGGAGAAGGGCACCGATGGCCTGATCCATGTGAAGGGGCAGCCCGAGGTAGAGGCCGATGCAACCGTTCAGGTGACTTCGGGTTTCCTCGAGGCGAGCAACGTCAACGCCGTTGAAGAGATGACCGCCATCCTCTCCCTGTCCCGCCAGTTCGAGCTGTCGGTGAAGATGATGCGCACCGCCGAGGACAACTCGTCGGCCATGGCGCGGGTTTTGCAAATTAGCTAATTACCAGCACGCGGCGCCGTAAAACCGGCGCCCGAGGAGAATCGATATGCTTCCGGCACTGTGGGTCAGCAAGACCGGTTTGTCCGCTCAGGACATGAACCTGACCACCATTTCCAACAACCTGGCCAACGTGGCGACCACCGGCTTCAAGCGTGATCGCGCGGAATTCGAGGATCTGCTCTATCAGATCCGTCGTCAGCCAGGCGGCCAGTCCAGCCAGGACAGCGAGCTGCCTTCGGGTTTGCAGCTCGGCACTGGTGTGCGCGTGGTGGGTACGCAGAAGATCTTCACCGCCGGTAGCCTGCAAACAACCGAGCAACCGCTGGACATGGCGGTCAATGGCCGTGGTTTCTTCCAGATTCTGCAGCCCGATGGCACCGTTTCCTATACCCGTGATGGCAGCTTTCACCTCAACTCCGATGGGCAGATCGTCACCTCTCAGGGCTTTGCCCTGGAGCCTGCAATCGTGCTGCCCAACGAAGTGCGCACCTTCACTGTCGGCGAAGATGGCACTGTCTCGGTGACCACCACCGGCAATCCGCAGCCGCAGATCATCGGCAATATCCAGCTGGCGGACTTCGTCAACCCTGCTGGCCTGGAAGCCATCGGTAACAACCTGTTCCTGGAGACTGGTTCCAGTGGCGCTCCGCAGGTGGGCAATCCGGGCCTCAATGGCCTGGGCACCACGCTGCAGAACACCCTGGAAAACTCCAACGTCAGCGTGGTGGAGGAGTTGGTGAACATGATCACCACCCAGCGTGCTTACGAGATGAACTCCAAGGTGATTTCCACCGCTGATCAGATGCTGTCGTTCGTGACGCAGAACCTCTGATTTTTTGACACTGTTTTGAACGCCGCGAGGTAGTGGTTATGAACCGGCAAATTCTTTGTTTCCCCCTGTTGGCTGGCGTGCTGCTCTCCAGCGGCTGCATGGCGCCGACAGCCAAGCCGGATGACCCCTATTACGCGCCGGTGTTGCCGCGTACGCCACTTCCGGCTGCACAGAACAATGGTTCGATCTATCAGGCGGGTTTCGAAAATGGCCTGTATGACGATCGCAAGGCATTTCGCGTGGGTGACATCATCACCATCACGCTGAACGAGCGCACCCAGGCCAGCAAGAACGCCAACAGCAATCTGCAGAAAGACAGTAGCGGAACCCTCGGCGTGCCCAACCTGTTCGGCATGGCTGTCGCGCCGGACAACCCGCTGCGCAGCCTCAGCGCGCTGGGTATGACCAACAACAACCTGAGCCTGGATTCGAGCTGGAACTCCCAGCGTGACGCCACTGGCTCTGGTCAGGCAGGGCAGAGCAACAGCCTGTCCGGCTCGGTCACCGTGACCGTCGCTGAAGTGCTGCCCAACGGCATTCTGGCGGTGCGTGGCGAGAAGTGGATGACCCTCAATACCGGCGATGAGCTGATGCGTATTTCCGGGCTGGTGCGTGCCGACGACATCTCTACCGACAACACTGTGTCTTCCACTCGGGTTGCCGATGCGCGCATCACCTATTCCGGTACGGGCGCCTTCGCCGACGCCAGCCAGCCCGGCTGGATGAGTCGTTTCTTCATGAGCCCGCTGTGGCCGTTCTGATCGCGGGGAACTGTAGATGAAAACCTGGCTGACTCACTCTCCGTCCCTGTTACTCGAGCACCTGTCCAACTGGTACGCGCGAGTGACGGCCAGCGGCTCGGCGCGCAAGGCTTTCGCTGTGACCTCGGCTACCAAGCGAGGGGCGCGAGTTCATGGCAGTGAGTCGGCACAGGCTGGCGCATGCCGCCGGCAGTTCGCCGTCGCTCATCGTGGCTATCGTCACCGCGGCGCCAATGACTGGCTGCTGCTGGCGACCATGCTTGCCTGCATGCTGTTGAGCCTGCCGACCCAGGCCGAGCGCCTGAAGGATCTGGCGTCGATCCAGGGTGTGCGTAGCAACCAGTTGATCGGTTACGGCCTGGTGGTCGGCCTCAATGGCAGTGGCGACCAGACCACCCAGACGCCTTTCACCGTGCAGACCTTCAATAACATGCTGGCGCAGTTCGGCATCAAGGTGCCGCCAGGTGGCAACGTGCAGTTGAAGAACGTCGCTGCGGTGTCGGTGCATGCTGACCTGCCGGCGTTCGCGAAACCGGGGCAGACCATCGATATCACTATCTCGTCTATCGGTAACGCCAAGAGCCTGCGCGGCGGCAGCCTGTTGATGACGCCGCTCAAGGGCATCGATGGCAACGTCTACGCCATTGCCCAGGGCAACCTGGTGGTCGGCGGCTTCGATGCCAGTGGCGCCGATGGCTCGCGCATCACCGTCAACGTGCCGTCTGCTGGACGCATTCCTGGTGGTGCCACCGTGGAGCGTCCGGTGCCGAGCGGTTTCGATCAGGGCAATTACCTGACCCTGAACCTCAATCGACCCGATTTCACCACGGCGAAGAACATCGTCGACCAGATCAACGACCTGCTCGGCCCTGGCGTTGCCCAGGCCATCGATGGCGGTTCGATTCGCGTCAGCGCGCCGCTCGACCCGAATCAACGCGTCGACTATCTGTCGATCCTCGAGAACCTGCAGGTTGAGGCCGGCAAGGCAGTAGCCAAGGTCATCATCAATTCGCGTACCGGCACCATCGTCATCGGCCAGGACGTCAAGGTGCAGCCGGCTGCCGTGACGCACGGCAGCCTGACCGTGACCATCACCGAAGACCCGATTGTCAGTCAGCCAGAAGCCTTGTCCGGTGGGCAGACCGCAGTGGTGCCGCGTTCGCGCGTGGGCGCCGAGGAAGAGGCCAAGCCGATGTTCAAATTTGGCCCCGGTACCAGCCTGGACGAGATCGTCCGTGCCGTTAACCAGGTAGGCGCAGCACCTTCCGACCTGATGGCCATCCTGGAGGCGCTCAAGCAAGCCGGCGCCCTTCAGGCCGACCTGATCGTGATCTGAGGAGGATTGCCGCTATGGATTCTCGACTCTCAGCCGGTTTGCTCGGCAACGGCAAAAGCCCGGTCGACAGCGGTGCGTTCACCGATCTGAATCGCCTCAACCAGTTCAAGGTAGGCGGCGATACCGAGCAGAACATCCGCAAGGTCGCGCAGGAGTTCGAATCGCTGTTCATGAACGAAATGCTCAAGGCCATGCGTTCGGCCAACGCCGCGTTCGGCGAGGGCAATTTCATGAACAGCAACGAGAGCAAGACCTACCAGGACATGCACGACCAGCAGTTGGCCGTGACGCTCTCCAAGGAAGGGCGTGGTATTGGCCTGGCTGACGTGCTGGTGCGGCAGATGTCGAAGATCAAGCAGCCGTCGAGCCGTCCCAATCCCTTCGCGCAAATCGAGCAACCGGTTGCTACGTCGAGCGAAGCCAAAGCCGATAAGGTCGCCAGCAGCGAAGGCTTCCGTGATGACGTGGCGCTGCTCAATCGCCGTCGCCTCTCCGTGCCGGGCAAACTTGCAGATCGCCTGTTGGCCGGTATCGTGCCATCGGCCGCAGAAGGCGAGGGCAAGGCCCTGGCCGGCAGTGACTGGATTCCGGCGAAGACCGGCGCCGCGTCCAAGGATGCAGGCCTGAGCCTGGCCAACAGCGATGCCTTGACGGGACGCCGTATCGCCCAGCCGCCGCTGGCACCGGGCAAGGCCGCGTTCAGCTCACCGCAGGAATTCGTCGCCACCATGCTGCCGATGGCTGAAGCAGCTGCCGAGAAGATCGGCGTCGACCCGCGTTATCTGGTGGCCCAGGCCGCGCTGGAAACCGGTTGGGGCAAGTCGATTATCCGCACCCGTGATGGTGATAGCAGCCACAACCTGTTCGGCATCAAGTCCCACGGCAGCTGGGAGGGTGAGTCGGCCCGCGTGCTGACCACGGAATACAAAGGTGGCAAGGCGGTCAAGGAGGCGGCCAGCTTCCGTGCCTATGACTCCTATGCGCAGAGTTTCGACGATTACGTCAGCTTTTTGCAGAACAACGGTCGCTACGAGAAGGCGCTGAACGTCACCGAGAACCCGGAGCGTTTCGTCAAGGAGCTGCAGCAGGCCGGTTACGCCACCGACCCGAACTATGCGCGCAAGATCTCGCAGATCGCCCGCAAGATGCAGACCTATCAAGCAATCGCCGCTGCCGATAGCGCGACCACAAGGACTTGAGGTTGAATCATGGCTGACCTATTGAACATAGGCCTTTCGGGCCTGGCGGCGAACAAGACTTCGCTGGCTGTTACCGGCCATAACATCGTCAACGTCAATACGCCTGGCTTCTCCCGTCAGGAGACGATTCAGGCCACGCGTACGCCGCAGTTCAGTGGCGCGGGCTATATCGGCTCGGGTACGACCCTGACTGATGTTCGTCGCATCTACAACGAGTTCCTCAATACCCAGGTGCGCAGCAGCACGGCGCTGAACAGCGACACCAAGGCGTACCTGAGCCAGATCAACCAGCTCGACTCTCTGCTTGCAGGGAGTAACACCGGCATCACCCCAGGATTGCAGAAGCTGTTCTCGGCCCTGCAGACCGCGGCCGAAGATCCGGCCAACGTACCTGCGCGGCAACTGGCGCTGTCGGAAGCGGAAGGGCTGGCCAAGCGTTTCAATACTGTTTACGACCGTCTGAACGAGCAGAACGCGTTCATCAACAAGCAGCTGTCGGCAGTTACCGATCAGGTCAATCAGTTGGCCACCGCGATCGCCGGTTACAACGATGCGATCGCCGTGGCCGCCTCCAATGGGCAGGCGCCGAACGACCTGCTCGATGCGCGTGAAGAGGCGGTGCGCAAGCTTTCCGAGTTCGTTGGCGTGACCGTGGTGCCGCAGGACGACAGCAGCTACAACCTGTTCATCGGCTCCGGCCAGCCGCTGGTCGTCGGCAAGCAGGCCGCCCGGCTCGAAGTAGTGCCAGGGCAGGCCGATCCGCTGCGGCACGAGGTGCAGTTCGTCAGCGGCAATTCGCGGCAGAACGTCACCTCGCTGATCACCGGTGGTGAGATGGGCGGCCTGCTGCGCTACCGCGAGGACGTGCTCGACACTTCGCTCAATGCCGTGGGGCGCCTGGCACTGTCGGTCGCCGACCAGATCAACCGGCAATTGGGGCAGGGCCTGGATCTCAATGGCCAGTTCGGCAACGAGCTGTTCCGTTCGATCAATGACCCTGCGCTGCTCAGTCAGCGCAGCTTGGCGCGGGTCGGCAACAGCGATCCGAACGCCAACCTCAACGTCACGCTCACCGACACCTCGCGCTTGACCACCAGCGATTACGAGGTGCAGTTCACCAGTGCCACCGAGTACGTGATTCGGCGGACGTCCGATGGCACGCTGTTTCCGCCGACCCCGGCGACCTTCGACATCACCACGGTGCCTGCACCCGAAGTGGACGGCTTCTCCCTCGGCGTGGCCGGTGGCACCTTCGCGGCCGGTGATCGCTTCCTGGTGATGCCGACCCGTAACGCCGGTCGTGATGTTCGTGCGGACATGAAGAACCCCGAGGAGCTGGCCTTCGCTGCGCCGCTCAAGGCTGAAACCAGCCCGGCCAACATCGGTACCGGCAAGATCACCCAGCCGAAGCTGCTGACCGAAATCAACATCTACGATCCGGCCGCACAGGCGGATCTGGAGACCAGCCTGCGTAATGCGCCGCCGCTGCGCATCGTGATGGGCGCCGGCGGCGGTGCGACGCAGAGCTATGACGTGGTCGACATCAACGGCAACGTGATCGACACCGGCAGTATCGTGCCAGGCCAGGACAACGCGCTGACCATCAGCGTGCCGGCCAACCCGCCTGCGGTTCCCGCTGCATTCGACTACCAGGTGACCATCAGCGGCAGACCGTCGGGCGGCGACAACTTCTCGGTGTCGTTCAATACCAATGGTGTCTCGGACAACCGTAACGCGCTGAACCTGGTCAATCTGCAGAACAAGGCCGTGATCGGGGTCAATCCGGCGGCGCCCGATACCACGGGTTCGAGCTTTTCCGACTCGTATGGCGATTTGGTGGAGCGGGTCGGTACGCTCACCAGCCAGGCGCGTGTAGATGGCGAGGCGACCGGCGCGATTCTCAAGCAGGCCACCGATAACCGTGACTCGGTTTCCGGGGTCAACCTCGATGAAGAAGCGGCCAAACTGATCCAGTTCGAGCAGTACTACCAGGCATCCGCGCAGATCATTCAAGTTGCGCGTAACCTGTTCGATACTCTGATCAATACATTCTGATAGTCGCTTTCCCGAGTTCGGGAAGGCGCGGCCTGTACAGATGACAGGCGTTGCAAGAGGCAAGCCCCATGGTTATGCGCATCTCATCCATTCAGGCGTTCAATAACGGCGTTTCCGGTCTGGGACGCAATTATTCGAATCTGATTCGCACCCAGGAGCAGATCAGCAGCGGCAACCGCATCCTGACCCCGGCGGATGATCCGGTGGCATCGGTTCGCCTGCTGCAACTCGAGCAGCAACAGGCGGTGCTCAAGCAATACAGCGACAACCTGACAGCCGCAAAGAACAGTCTGACTCAGGAAGAGACCACACTGAACTCGGTCAATACTGTGTTGCAGCGTGTGCGTGAGCTGGCCGTGCGGGCCGGTGGCGGTTCGCTTTCATCGGAGGACCGCAACTCCATCGCCAAGGAGCTTGCCGAGCGCGAGGCCGAGCTACTCAATCTGATGAACAGCCGCAATGCTCGCGGCGAATACCTCTTCTCCGGTTTCCTGGGCAAGAACGAGCCTTTCGTGCGTAACCCGGATGGCACCTACTCGTACTTCGGCGACGAAGGGCAGCGGACGCTTCAGGTGGCCAGCTCGACCAACGTGGCGATCAACGACAACGGCAAGCGGCTGTTCGAGGATGTCACCAACGCCAATCGTGTGGCTAACGGCAATGGAGTCAATAACCCGGCACTGCCATCGCCGCCCTTGCCGGCGACCACTATTCCCGCAGTGCCCAGCGCTGATCAGCGGGTGTTCATCTCGCCAGGACTGGTCGAGGACAATCGCGCATTCAACTCCGATTTCCGCGGCGGCGAGCCCTATTCGCTGGCATTCGTTAGTGGCACCGAGTTCCGCATTTACGATGCCAGCGGTGCTGATGTTACCTCCGAAATCCCCGGCGGCGGCAAGATCGATCCGCTGGTCAATGGCGGCAATGTCATCAACTTCCGTGGTATGCGTTTTCAACTCGATGTCGTCTTGAAAGAGGGCGACAACGCGCTGGATCTCGACAACCTGCTGGCCGACATCCAGCCGCCTGCCACCGCCGGTTCGCCCGGTATCGGCACCCATAGTTTCACGCTGCAGTCCGCGCCGACCGAGTTCGCCGTGACCCGTGCCTCTACCAACGGTTCGGCCGCCGTGGTGGCTGGGGGCAACATCGTCAACCAGGCCGTTTTCGACAGCCAGTTCCCCACCTCTGGCGTAGTGCTGCGTTTCACGGATGACACCAACTACGAGGTTTACGCCCAGCCGGTCGGCCCCAACAGTCCGGTGCTTGCCACCGGAACCGTGACGGCTCCGTACCCTGCCACCTTCACGGTCTATGGCGCGGAGTTCACGATGTCCGGCCCGGCAGCCGCGGCAGGCGGAGACGAGTTTGGCGTGCAGCCACAGTTTCAAGAACAGCGCAGCATCCTCAACACCATCTCTCGCCTGCGCCAGGCGTTGGAGTCTTCGCCCACCTCGCCAGCAGGCAACCTGGGCGTGCGCGATGAAGTGGCCATCGCCCTGAAGAACCTCGACAACGGTATGGGCAACGTGCTGGAAGTGCAGACCGAGATCGGCGCGCGCCTCAATATGATCGACACCACCAGCGTCGACAACGAGGACGTGACCCTGGTGAACAAGTCGGTGCAGGCCGAGTTGCGCGAGCTGGATTACGCCGAGGCATTGTCGCGCCTGTCGTTCCAGACCATCATTCTCGAGGCGGCGCAGCAGAGCTACGTGAAGATCGCCGGGTTGAATCTTTTCAATCAGTTACGTTAGTTTCCTGCCTAGCCGCCTTCCGCTCGGGGCTGTTACGCTCGCGCCCCCGGGCGGGCATTCATCGCGTGACCTTTCGCCGCGCCGTAAGTGCGCCCGTCCTATCGAATGGTGCGGCATGTATTTTGCTCGGTGGGTAATACGAGTAGGGTAAGGTCAATGAATTGTCGGCCAGTACGGACGACCTGGGCGAATCTATGAAAACAGTCATTCTGGCCGGTGGGTTGGGCACGCGTATCAGCGAAGAGTCCCACTTGCGGCCCAAGCCGATGATCGAGATAGGTGGCAAGCCGATCATCTGGCACATCATGAAGATATACTCCCATTACGGCATCAACGACTTCGTGATCTGCCTGGGCTACAAGGGCTACGTGATCAAGGAGTATTTCGCCAACTACTTCCTGCACATGTCTGATGTGACCTTCGACATGGCAGAAAACCAGATGCATATCCACAACCGTCACGCCGAGCCGTGGCGCGTGACTCTGGTCGATACGGGCGAGAGCACTGCTACGGGCGGGCGCCTCAAGCGCGTACGCGAGTACCTCGGCGACGAGACCTTCTGCCTGACCTACGGTGACGGCGTCGCTGATATCGATATTGCGCAACTGATCGATTTCCACCGCAGTCACGGCAAGCTGGCCACGGTAACAGCCGTGCAGCCACCGGGCCGCTACGGCGCGTTGGATATCCAGGGCCAGCAGGTATTGGGCTTTCAGGAAAAACCTCAGGGCGATGGCGGCTGGATCAATGGCGGCTTCTTCGTGCTTGAGCCGGACGTACTCGATTACATCGACGGCGACGGCTCCACCTGGGAGTTCGAACCGATGCGTCAGTTGTCCGAGCACGGGCAGTTGATGAGCCATCTGCATCGCGGTTTCTGGCAGCCGATGGACACCCTGCGTGATCGCGTGCTGCTTGAAGATCGCTGGAAGAGCGGTCAGGCGGAGTGGCGTGTATGGCCGTGAGTGCGGCGTTCTGGGCTGGTCGTCGAGTCCTGCTGACCGGGCAGACGGGCTTCAAGGGCGGCTGGCTGGCACTGTGGTTGCGGGAGCTGGGCGCCGAGGTCTATGGCTATGCCTTGCCGGCGCCTGCTGAACCGTCGCTCTGGCAGGTCGCGCGCCTGGCCGAGCGTGTGCCAGGCACCCTGGCTGACATCCGAGACGCGCAGCGCGTTGCCGAGGCTGTCGCAGCTTTTCGCCCGGAGGTCGTCCTGCACCTGGCTGCCCAGCCACTGGTGCGTGAGTCCTACCGTGCGCCTGCCGAAACCTATGCCATCAACGTCATGGGCACGATCAATCTGCTGGAAGCGCTGCGCCACTGCGACAGCGTGCGCGCGGTGCTGGTCGTCACCAGCGACAAATGCTACGAAAACCGCGAATGGATCTGGCCCTACCGCGAAAATGACACCCTCGGTGGACATGACCCTTACAGCAGCAGCAAGGCCTGCGTAGAGCTGTTGTGTGCGTCCTGGCGTGAGTCGTTCCTGCGTGAGTCCGGCATCGCGCTGGCCACGGCGCGGGCCGGCAACGTGATTGGTGGCGGGGACTGGTCGGTTGACCGTCTGCTGCCCGATATTCTGCGTGCCTGGCAGGCTGGGCAATCATTGACGCTGCGTTACCCGCAAGCCGTGCGTCCCTGGCAGCACGTACTCGAACCGCTGCACGGCTATCTTCGCCTGGCTCAGGCGCTGGTCGAGCAGGGCGAGGCTATGGCCTCGGCCTGGAATTTCGGCCCGGACAACGAGGGGCTGGTCAGCGTCGGCGAGCTGGTCGAGCGGCTCGCCCAGCGCTGGCCTGGTGAGGCGCGCTGGACGGTCGAGGCGAGTGGACAACCGCACGAAGCGGGCCTGCTCGCGCTGGACTCCAGCCAGGCACGTGTTCGTCTGAACTGGCGTCCCCGCTGGAGCTTGCAGCAGGCCATCGAACGAACCCTCGACTGGCACCAGGCCTGGCAAGCCGGCGAGGACATGCAGACATTCAGCCGCGCGCAGATCGCGGCCTATCAAGGCGAAACCCATGAGTGAACAGACGGCGCAAGCGCTGCGTCGGCAGATTGCCGAGCTGGTGGAGCGTTATGCCGCGCTGCAACTGGCACCTGCCGCCTTCGAGGCGGGCCGTGATGCCGTGCCGCCCTCAGGCAAGGTGATCGGAGCCGGTGAGCTACAGAACATGACCGAGGCGGTGCTTGACGGCTGGTTGACCACCGGCCGCTTCAACCAGGCCTTCGAGAAGCGCCTGGCGCGCTATCTGGGGCGCCGCTGCGTGCTGACCACCAACTCCGGCTCCTCGGCCAATTTGCTGGCCTTTTCTGCCTTGACCTCCCCGCGTCTGGGCGACCGTGCGATTCGCAAGGGTGACGAAGTAATCGGCGTAGCCGCCGGTTTTCCGACCACGGTCAACCCCATTCTGCAGTTCGGCGCGGTGCCGGTATTCGTCGATATCGAGCTGGGCACCTACAACATCGATCCGGCATTGGTCGAGGCGGCCATCGGGCCACGCACCAAGGCG
The DNA here is from genome assembly GCF_002843095.1 of Pseudomonas sp. YY-1. Taxonomy (NCBI): domain Bacteria; kingdom Pseudomonadati; phylum Pseudomonadota; class Gammaproteobacteria; order Pseudomonadales; family Pseudomonadaceae; genus Pseudomonas; species Pseudomonas sp. YY-1. The sequence continues at coordinate 85,371 of NZ_PJLX01000009.1, forward strand.
ATCATGCTGGCCCACACGTTGGGTAATCCGTTCAACCTCAAGATCATTCGTGAGCTCTGTGATCGCCACGGCCTGTGGCTGATCGAGGATTGCTGCGACGCCCTCGGCTCGACCTACGAAGGCCGACAGGTGGGCAGCTTTGGCGATCTCGGCACGTTGAGTTTCTACCCCGCGCACCACATCACCATGGGCGAGGGCGGGGCGGTGTTCACCGACTCTCCGCTGCTCAAACGTATCGTCGAGTCGTTCCGCGACTGGGGCCGTGACTGCTATTGCGCACCTGGCGAGGACAATACCTGCGGCAAGCGCTTCTGCTGGCAGCTGGGTGACCTGCCGGAAGGCTACGACCACAAGTACACCTACTCGCATCTGGGCTACAACCTGAAGATCACTGATATGCAGGCCGCCTGCGCGTTGGCGCAGATGGATCGTCTCGAGGGCTTCATCGCTGCGCGCAAGCGTAATTTTGCCTGGCTCAGCGAGCGCCTGGCCGGCTGCGTTGAGCAGTTGATCCTGCCGCAGGCGACGCCCGGCAGTGATCCGTCGTGGTTCGGCTTCCCGCTGACCCTGCGCGATGGTTGTGGCATCGAGCGTGTCGGGCTGCTGCGTTATCTGGATGAGCAGCGCGTGGGTACGCGTCTGCTGTTTGCCGGCAACCTGACGCGCCAGCCTTACATGCAGGGCCAGGAGTACCGCGTGTGCGGTGAGCTGACGATGACCGACAAGGCGATGCGTGACACCTTCTGGATCGGGCTTTGGCCGGGGCTGTCCGAGGATCACCTGGAGCACGCCGCGCGCCACCTGGAAACCTATGTACGGAGGCTGCGCTGATGCGCGCCTACGTGCTCTGCGGTGGCTTCGGCACGCGTCTGCGCAGCGTGACGGACACGCAGAAAGCGCTGGTGCCGGTGCATGGCGAGCCTTTCCTGGCACGCGTGCTGCGTCAATTGGCGAGGGCAGGCATCAGTGAAGCCGTACTTTGCGCGCACTACCGCGCCGAGCAGGTCGCTGAACAACTGGCGGCTCTGGCGCAGGATGCCGGACTGCAACTTATGCTGGTGGTCGAACACAGCCCGATGGGCACGGGCGGTGCCCTGCTCAATGCGCTGCGTGAGCAACCGCCACAGGGGCGGTATCTGGTGCTCAATGCAGACACCTTTGTCGATGCCGAAGGCTACGCGCTGATGGCGCAAGGACAGGGCAACGCGCTGTTGGGAGTACAGGTGGATGACCGCAGCCGTTACGGCAGTCTTGAGGTCGATGCCGGTGGTCAGTTGCGTGCGCTGCTGGAGAAAGGGCGAGAAGGGCCAGGTCTGATCAACGCGGGCGTCTACGCTTTCACCAGCGGCACCTTCGCAGGCAGCCCCGTGCGTGCGTGCTCGATGGAGCAGGAGTTGCTGCCCGAGTTGCTGGCCCGTGAGCCTGTGAGCGCCCTCGAGTACAGCGGGCGCTTTATCGATATCGGCACGCCGGAGTCGCTTGACCGATATGCCAATGACTTTCGGATGGAACCATCACAATGAGCCTGCTCGTGCAAACCCTCAGCATCGGACAGCAGCAGAGCATCCTTGATGCCGTCGAGTGCATCGAGGCTGGCGCTCTGCAGATCGCTTTCGTGGTTGACGAGAGCATGCGCCTTCTGGGCGTGGTGACCAACGGCGACGTGCGCCGCCACTTGCTGCAGGGTGGCAAGACGGACGAGCCGGTGACCGCCTGCATGAATGAGGAATTTCGTTCTGTGCTTATTGGCGCGCCGCGTGAGGATCTGCTCAAGACCTTCGACCTGGGGTACATCGCTTTACCAGGCCTGGATGAGCAGGGCCGCCTGGTGGAGGTGTACACCCGGCAGATGGCTGCCAGCGCCGAGGTGCCCGTGCTGGCCCGTGCCCGTGCCCCCGTGCGCATGAGTTTCTGTGGTGGTGGCGCAGACCTCACCTATTTCTTCATCGATCACTCGGCGGCCGTACTCAGTTGCACCGTCGGTCTGTATGCCCATGCCACGCTTATCCCGCGTGATGATGGGCGCATCAGCATCTACGCCGAGGATCTTGGTCGCGAAGAGCACTACAGCTCCCTGGCCGAGTTGCTGATCGCGCCGGAGAAGAGCCTGCTGGCCACCATCGTTGCAGTGATCAAGCCCAAGTATGGCTTTGACCTCTACCTGCGTTCGGACTTTCCCGTTGGCTCTGGCCTGGGGGGCTCATCGGCGGCCACCACCGCGACCATCGCGGTGTTCAACGAGCTGCGCCAGGATCGCTGGAATACTTACGAGATTGCTGAGTTGGCGTTCCAGGCCGAGCGCCTGTGCTTCGGTATCGCCGGTGGCTGGCAGGATCAGTATGCCTCGGCCTTCGGCGGCTTCAACCTGATCGAGTTCGAGAATCAGCGCAACCTCGTCCACCCCATTCGGTTGGAGGACGGTATCCGCAACGAGCTGGAGTCCTGCCTGGTGCTGTGCGACACCGGCATCTCCCATGACTCCGGGCGTCTGCACGAACTGCAGCGTGAGGAGATCGAGGCCGAGCTGTCGCAAACCGAACTACTCAGCGCCAGCGTCACGCTGTGTCGGCGCATGCACCACTTCCTCATCCGTGGTGAGCTGAAGGCTTTCGGCACCTGCCTGGACGAAGCCTGGCAGTTGAAGAAGCGTTTCTCCTCAGCCATCAGCGATGGCCGACTCGACGACATCTATTCAGCCGCCCTGGCTGCCGGCGCCTGCGGCGGCAAGCTGCTGGGCGCTGGCGGCGGCGGCTTCTTCCTGTTTTACGTCCAGCCCCAGCATCGCCAACGCGTGGCCAACGCCGTAGGCGCACTGGGCTGTCAGACCCAGAACTTCCGCTTTGAATCGAGCGGCGTGACCTCATGGCGAACGAAAATCCAATGACCTCATTTCATATCGACGGCTTCCCGGTTGGCGGCGAGCGTGTCTACGTCATCGCCGAAGTCGGCAATAACCACAACGGTTCGCTGGCGCTGGCTCGGCAACTGGTCGATGCCGCCATCGAAGCCGGTGCCGATTGCGTCAAGTTCCAGTTGCGCAATCGCGAGGCGCTTTACCGGCGCAAAGCCGATGGCTCGCGCGCCGAGGATCTGGGCGTCGAGTACATTCAGGACCTGCTGGATAAGATGGAACTCAGCCTCGAAGAACATCGTGAGTTGCGGGCCTATTGCGCGCAGAAAGGCATCACCTACCTCTGCACCCCCTGGGACGAACCCAGCGTTGACGCGCTGGACAGCTTCGATGTGGCGGCGCTGAAGATCGCCTCGGCGGATCTGTGCAACCCTTACCTGATCGCCAAGGCGGCCAGCTTGGGCAAGCCGCTTATCCTGTCCACCGGCATGTCTTTCGAACATGAGATCGTGCGTGCCATCGAGCAGCTCAAGACGCTTGGCACGCCGTTCGCGCTGCTGCATTGCAACAGCGCCTATCCGGCGCCCGAGACTGATATCCAGCTCGGTTATTTGCGTCGCCTGCAGGGGCTGCATGGCCTGATCGGCTATTCCGGTCACGAGCGTGGCATCGCCATTACCCTCGGTGCTGTGGCGCTGGGCGCCAAGCTGGTGGAACGGCACATCACCCTGGATCGGGGCATGGAGGGGCCGGATCATCTGGCCAGTCTGGAGCCGGGCGAGTTCCGCCAGCTTGTTGACGGCATCCGCCAACTGGAGCGGGCCTTGCCCTGGCAAGGCCCGGGTCGCCATGCCAGCCAGGGCGAACTGCTCAACCGCGAGAACCTCGGCAAGAGCGTGATCGCCGCATGCGATATCGCTCGTGGCACCGTCATGGATGCGTCGATGCTGCGTATCGCCAGCCCTGGCCAGGGTTTGCCGCCGTACCGTTTGCCGGAACTGCTGGGTAAACCGGCCGGGCGAGATATTGCGCTGGGCGATTTCCTCTTCGACAGTGACCTGAGCGAGCAGGCCCAAGAGCAGCGTCTGGCGTTCGACCTGCCGATTCGCTGGGGCGTGCCGGTGCGCTATCACGACTTCCTCGACTACCGCCGACGGATCAGCCCGGACCTGTTCGAGTTCCATCTGTCCTACCGTGATCTCAGCCTCAAGCCGCAGCCGTTTCTCGCCGAGGTCGACTGTTCGCGGCTGGTGGTGCACGCGCCGGAGCTGTTCGAGAACAGCGAACTGCTGGATCTGGCCTCGGACGACCCGACCTATCGCCAGCGCTCCATCGACAATCTGCAGCGCGTGGTGGATGCCACCCTGCAAATCGGCGAGTTTTTCCCCAGTGCCGATGCGCGGCTGATCGTCGCCAATATCGGTGGTTTCTCCGCCGATGAGCCGCGCCCGCTGGCGATGCGCCCGGAACTCTACGAGCGCTTCCACGAGGCCTGCCGCCAGGTGGACTTCGCCGGCACCGAACTGATTCCGCAGAACATGGCGCCGTTCCCCTGGCACTTCGGTGGTCAGCGTCACCAGAACATCTTCATGATGCCCGAGGAGCTGGCCGCCCAGGCACGCGAGCATGATCTGCGCCTGTGCCTGGATCTGTCGCACCTGCAGATGACCTGCTTCCACTTCGGCCTCGATTTCCAACAGGCACTGGCGCTGTTGCTGCCGCATTCGGCGCACCTGCACGTCGCCGATGCCAAGGGCATCAACGGTGAAGGCGTGTTGATGGGCACCGGCGACATCGACTGGCCAGCCACCTGGGCGCAGATTCGCCAGCACCCGCAGGTCAGCTTCATTCCCGAGGTCTGGCAGGGGCACAAGGATCATGGCGCAGGGTTTTGGTCTGCGCTGCAATTTCTTACCCGGCTCACTTGAGCGCCGGTTTCGAGAGGTATTGAACGTGACTCAGACTATCCGTGTAGCGGATTACATCATGGAACGCCTGGCGCAGTTGGGCGTTGGGCAGGTCTATTTCTTGCCGGGCGGAGGTGCCATGCATCTCAATGACGCTTTGGGGCGTCATCCTGATTTGGAACCTGTGTTATGCCTGCATGAGCAGGCGGCTGCCATTGCCGCAGAGGCTGCGGGCAAACTTACCGGTGGCCCCGCCGCCTGCATGACCACCTGTGGTCCCGGTGCGACTAATACAGTGACCGCGGTGCTTGGTGCCTGGCTGGACTCCACGCCGGTGTTCTTCGTTTCCGGCCAGGTCAAGAGCGCCGATCTCAAAGTCGGCACCGGGCTGCGCATGTTGGGAGTGCAAGAGGCCGATATTGTTTCGATCGTCGAGCCGATCACCAAGGCAGCCATTACCCTGACCGATCCTCAAGCGGTTGCAGAGGTCTTCGACCAGCTCGAGCACGCTGCGCTCAGCGGGCGCCGTGGTCCTGTATGGCTGGACGTGCCGCTGGATGTGCAGGCTGCGCAGGTTGATCCTTCCACATTGCGCCGGGCGCAAGCACCTGTGGCGACCGAGCAACCCGACATCAGCAGTGCTGTGGAGCAGACTGTGGCACTGCTGCGCGAGGCCAAGCGTCCGGGCATCATTGCCGGTAGCGGGATTCGCATGGCCGGGGCGGTCGAGGCGTTCAACCAGTTGATCGACGTCGCTGGCGTAGCGGTCATGCCGACTTGGCTGGCCATGGATATCATCGAGGACGAACATCCGCTGTACGGTGGTCGTCCTGGCTCGATCGCCCCGCGCTGGGCCAACTTCGCTCTGCAGAACTGTGACCTGCTCATCGTCCTCGGCTCGCGTCTGGACATGGCGCTGACCGCATACAACCATGCACACTTCGCCCCGTACGCGAAAAAGATCGTGGTGGATATCGACCCGGCGGAAATCGCCAAGTTGCAGATGCCTATCGAGGTGTCGGTGGTCTCCGACGTCAAACCTTTCATCGAAGCACTGGCTGCGCAGATATCCCGTGATCGGCTGCCGTCTTACGCCGACTGGCTGGTGCGTATCGCTGGGTGGCGCAAGCAATACCCGCTGCTGCAAGCCGAGCATGCCGACGACAGTCAGGGTGTGAGCATGTACTACTTCACCGATCAGCTGTCCTCACTGCTCAATGAAGGTGATGTGATCGCGCCAGGTAGCTCGGGTTTCGCCTCTGAGTTGTTCCTGCTCAACCTGCGGCTGAAAAAGGGCCAGCGTTGCTTCCACAATCGCGGCACTGGTTCGATGGGGTTCGGAATTCCATCGGCGATTGGTGCGTGCCTGGCATCCGGGCGTCGGCCGACCGTGTGTGTCGAGGGTGACGGTGGTCTGCAGTTGAACGTTCAGGAGTTGGCGACGCTTGCTGCGCAGCGGCTGCCGGTCAAATGCTTCGTCATCAATAACCAGGGCTATGCTTCGATTCGTACGTCGCAAAACACGCACTTCAAGCTGCTGGTCGGGGCCGATGCCTCTAGCGGCCTGCAGTTGCCGGATCTGGCGCAGCTGGCCGGTGCCTATGGCGTGGGATATGCGCGCATCGATTCGCACGCCGATCTGCAGGCACATCTACAGGCGGTGCTGGAACGCGATGGTCCGGTGATCTGCGAGGTGCTGGTGCAGGTCGAAGAGCCGCGGGTGCCACGGGTGATGACTCGCATTGATGAGAATGGCAAGCCGGTAACGGGCGCTCTTGAGGATTTGTATCCCTTCCTGCCTCGCGAAGAGTTGGCCGAGCAGATGACTGCCTCCAGAATTTTGCAAGTATGAGTCTGGACTGGGTATCGGCGACTGCCGAATTACGGCTTAGTGGCAACTGCACCCTGGATCTGGGGCGTGGTTGTGTGCTGCCTGTGCGCTGGTCGGATGCACCGCTTGAGGAGGCTCGGGACTTCGTTCTGATTGATCGGCCGGAGCGCTTGGAAGTGCTTGCCCGTTTAGAGGAGTATTCCCATCTGCGGGCTCTGCTGGGCGAGGAGTGTTTGAATTATGCCTTTCAGCGGCGGTTGCAGATCCGTAGTTGGCTGAGTCAGGGGGTTTATGTGTTCGGTGCCTACAAGGTAGGCACGCGCATCGCTCGTCAGGCTCGGGCCGCGGGGATTACCGTACTCGGGTTCCTGGACAATGACCGTGCCAAGGATGGTCAGGTCATCGATGGTCTCCAAGTTCGTCATCCTTCCACTGTGGCGCTCAATGGCGCGGGGGTCATAGTCGCGAGTGGCCGTCACGGCAATGCCATCCAGAAGCAGCTACGGGAAATGTCTACTGCGTGTTGCATCAACATGCATGAATTCCGTTATGCACTAGGGCTGCCCCATTGCGCCGAAGAGGACTTCGGTCAGTTCGTTCTGGCTCCTCGGCAAGACGTCTACCGTTTTATTTCTGCGTTCTTGCGACTGGACGACGAGCGTTCACGCCAAGTGTTCGATGGCCTGGTCGGTATGCGTACGCGACTATCCATCGAACTGGCTGAGGGAATTCGTTCCCCCCATGATGAGGAGTATTTCGATCGTGACTTCGTGAGCCCGCAGCAAGCCAGACGCTTTGTCGATGCAGGCTCTTTCGACGGAGATACGTTGCGGCGCTTGGAGCGTCATTTTGGATCTGTGGAGCAGGCCTGGCTGTTTGAGCCGGAATTGCCAGCCTATTACCAGGCCCTGAGTCATTTCGCTGAGCGAGAAAACGTCTGGCTGTTCAATATGGGGCTGGATGAAGTGGCCTCGCGGGCACGCTATCAGGCAGAGCTGTCCTTCGATGCGATCGGAGAATTAGATGGGCCTATCTCGGCTGGGGTGCCCTCCTATGTCCAGGGCGTACCCTTGGATAGGTTGTTGCCTTCAGATGCTAAGGTTGGGTTGTTCAAGTTGGATATCGAAGGTATGGAAGCCCGCGCATTGCGCGGGGCGCGTGCCACCATCCGACGTGATCGGCCGACACTAGCGGTTTGTGCCTATCATCGCGCCGACGATTACTGGCGACTGATCGATGAAGTGCTGGCCATCCGTCCTGACTACCGAATCGCCATCAGGCAGTACGCGGACTTTCTTGCGGACGCCACTTTGTATTTCTACTGATGGGGCCTGGAGCCACGGGGAACAACATGACTGAATCCGTCGATATGCTGCGTTCGGCGCCACTGCTTATCTATGGCGCACGCCTGGCGGGTTGTTCCGTTCAGCGCTATTTGGAAGCTCAGAACATTGAGGTGACGGCCTTTCTTGATCGTGATGCAGCCAAGTTGCCGTCGGTTAATGGCATCTCGGTATTCACTGCTGAGCACTGGGCCCAACACCATGACCCGCAGAGTGTTCGGGTGATCATTGGCCTGTTCAATTCCTATGTGGATCAGGCCGCTTTGGTGGAGCATCTGCGAGATCTGGGTTACAGCCAGATTCTCAGCCTGGTTGATTTTGTCCGGCTTTTTCCCGAAGGCCAGCCGTTTCGTTATTGGCTGGTGGATCCACGTTTCTATGAAGTCAATGCCGAGCGTCTGGCTGCTGTCAGGGCCGATCTGGCTGACGAGGGCAGCCGGGAACTGCTGGATCATATCGTTTCCTTCCGCACTGGTGCGGGGCACTGGTACCTGCCAGAACCGACTCCTCAACAATACTTTCCCGCGGATATTCCATCCTGGCCGGCTCCTCTACGGCTGATCGACTGTGGCGCTTATACGGGCGATACGGTGCAGACGTTGCATGCCGCCGGCTACCTCTTTGAGGCCTTGGCTACGTTTGAGCCGGGCTTGGACAGCTACGGGCAACTGGTGGGCAACCTGAGAAATATGGTTGGGATCCACTTTCCCTGCGGCGTTTCCGACAGTAATCGCCTGAGCGGTTTCGACCCTGTTTCGGGCACCGATGGGCACCTGCTGGATAGCGGCGGCGAGCCGGTGTTCTGCGTGCGTCTGGATGATGCTTTGCCGGGGTTTGCCCCCAACTTGATCAAGATGGACATTGAGGGCGAGGAGCTGGCGGCCCTGCGAGGTGCGGAAAAACTACTGCGGCGCTACCGGCCTTGCCTGGCGATCAGTGTTTACCACCGGGCAGAAGACCTATGGAGCATTCATGAGTATCTGCAGGGGTTGGAGCTGGGCTATCGCTTCTATCTGCGGAGCCATGCGCGCAGCACTTTCGAGACAGTGCTCTATGCCATCGCAGGGGAGCGGAGCGGGGGTGGTGTATCGTGAAGTATGGAATTATCGACTACTCATACGGTAGTGCCGCTACCTATGGGACTGTGAACAAGTACTACGTGAATATCGGCAACGATATGCAGTCGCTGGCGATCGAGCAACTGTACCTGAGGCTTGGGATAGAAGAGGGTGACATTGTTCGAGTTGGCTACCATGAGCTTCGTACCTACGATAGTCACTATGTGATCCTGCCGATGAACATGTTCGGCAGCAAGGACGAGATATTTCCGCTGTCACCCTATATCATTCCGTTGTACATCGGGTTCAATTATGTCAGCGGCAAGATCGCTGCCAACCATCCTCATCTCAAACCCTATGAACCCATCGGCTGCCGGGATGAGTATACCCTGAGGGTTATGCGCGGCGCCGGCATCGAGGCCTATCTCAGCGGCTGTCTTACCCTTACATTGCCGCGTCGAAGGCCCCCTGCCAATGCCCGTCGGGTCTTTCTCGTGGATGTGCCGGAAGGGCTGGAAACTCATATTCCTGAAGCTCTTATGGGGGATGTGGAATACCTCGCTCATGAGGTTGAGTTGGATCAGCAGTTCTCCGGTCGTGATGTGTTCAAGGCCACCCGTGAATATGCGCGCTTCATCCTCAATAGGTATGCCGAAGAGGCGGCACTGGTGGTTACCAGTCGCCTGCATTGCGCGGCGCCCTGTATGGCTTTGGGTATCCCGGTCATTCTGGTCAAAGATAATGTCGATATTAATCTGAGCTGGCTCGATAAGTTTGCCAAAATCCATACTCGGGAAACTTTCGCCGATATTAACTGGCAGCCTCAATCATTGGACTTGGAGGCGCTCAAGGAGCAGATGTTTGGCATATTCGCCGAGCAGCTTCAGGCTCTGGTTCGCTCCCGGGAGGCGCTCTATGAGCTCAGTTCCTTCTTTGAAGAGCGGGAGAGGGCTCCCTACAACAATCGACTCGCAGGTCAACTGGCCGTGGGTATGGCTTCCCTGCAACGCAAGAGCTTGCGTTATGCGATTTGGGGAGCAGGGGCTGGCGGAACCTTGGCGCACCTTCTGATTCAGGAGACATACCCGGACTACCGGATGGTGGCGATAGTCGACGGCTTTGAAACGGGTGGGTTCTTTGGTCTGGATATCCGCCACCCTGACAGCCTTGCAGAGCTGGATTACGACTTCCTTTTCATTTGTACCTATTCTGGGCGTGAAGAGGCTCGTCGCAAGCTCCTCGAGCTTGGGCGGGAGGAGGGGAAAGACTATATGTTCCTAGTCTCCCATGTGGTCAACACTCGCCATGGGGCGAGTGAAGATTTCAAGAGTCAACTTGCTCGTTTCATTGGCCAACGGCAATGAATACTCCCGCAGGGCAGAGTGTGCCGCGCAGAATGGCTTCTTTTCACTGCCCTAATGCGGAGCTGCTTGATGGGCGCTTATAGCGTTTCCCCCGAGTCGTCGCTGATCCGCACCGACCTGCGACGTATTCCTGCCGCTCTCGGCTTGGCGGAGAGCCTGGCAGGACGTCACCTGCTAATGACCGGTGGAACCGGTTTTTTCGGCAAGTGGCTGCTGGCCTTGCTGTACGAACTCAATCGTCAGGGGGCGGCAATCGAAGTCACTCTGGTTTCTCGCGATCCGACGCGATTCCTCGCCTTGCAGCCGGAGTACCGGAGTTGCACCTGGCTGCATTGGCTGGTCGGTGATGTCCGTGATCTGCGAAGACTTCCTGGGCGCCCGGTGGAGCTTATCCTGCATGCCGCAGCGGATACTTCGGCGGCAGCTCATGCTGACCCTTTGACTCTGTTCGACTGCATTGTAGGCGGGGCCAGAAGGGTGCTCGACCTAGCGATAGCCGATGGCGCTCAACGGGTGCTGCTCACCGGCTCCGGCGCTCAGTACGGTGTTTTGTCTGGGCCGGGGGTAACGGAGACGAGTCCTGGGGCATGTGCCAGCAATAGCGTTGACAGTACCTATGGCGAGGCCAAGCGCGCTCAGGAGGTCTTGGGTGCGATTTATGCAAAACATTATGGCGTCGACGTAATCATGACGCGTTGTTTCGCGTTCTCAGGGGCGGGACTGCCGTTGGATGCGCACTTTGCGATTGGGAACTTCGTCCGTGATGCTCTGTGGAAAGAGGCGGTGGTGCTGAATTCCAGCGGCGAGGCATTACGTAGCTATCTACACGGCGCCGACCTGGCCGGGTGGTTACTAACCTTGCTGTTACGAGGTGAGTCTGGGCAAGCCTACAACGTAGGCTCCGATCAGGCCATCAGCATCGCCGAGTTGGCGCGTCGGGTATTAGGGCGCGTGGCACCGGGTAAGTCATTGCAGATACTGGGGCAAGCCAACGGGGGCGGACGTTCGTTCTATGTGCCGGATATATCCAGAGCGCGTCAGCTCGGGCTGGATATCTGGACTTCGTTGGATGCCTCGATCGACAGCATGGCCGATTGGGCCAGAAACAGTGGCGACAGCCGCTGAAGATTGAATCACTTAGGCTCCGCCAAATGTGAGCTATCAGGGGAAAAGTATGACGGATTGGGCCTTGATTGCAGGTGGCCGGTGCCAGGGAGAGCCCTGGCGCATAGGGGTTGCAGGCATTGCTTCGAACGGGGTGGGAAAGGTGTTCATTTTGGGCGACAGCGATTGGGCCCTACTCCGAGAGCAGCTTCCCCTAGATCCCCTGCAAGAGTATGGCGCGGCCAATGGCCTGTGCTTCGAGCGTGCGATGGCGCCGCTTGATGGATGTCACGACGGTCTGTTGCTCGTAGCGCTCGATCATACCGGGCAGATGGAAATCAGTTTGAGCGATGAGGTTCGCCGTTATCTGCTGCTGCGCGAGTCTGTAGATATGGTGCCGGAAGGCTTTGACTGTGTTTTCCTGCCTGCGCCGGATCCTTTCAATGATGAGTCGCGGATCTATCTCAACCAGCCTCTGGATCTGCCCTTGGTACGGGTAGCTCCGCGTCGTAGCGATAGCGAGTCGATCAAGGTCTGGATGGAAGGAGCGGAGTTTCCTTTGGAGACGGCGCATTTTGCCTTCTGCGAGGCTGTTCCAGAAATTCCGGGTTGGCTGCCGAAACAGTGGCAAAGCTGTTTACGAGCAGGGGTCGTGCCGGTACACCTTGGGGCATGGTCTGTGCCAGATTGGTTGCCAGAGGATTGCTATGTGGACGGGCGAGGGCTGGCTCGGGACGCGTTGCTGCCGGCGCTGGATGAGCCGCGTTACCTGGAACTGTGTCGCCGTCTGCAGGACTTTCTTGCTGGCCCTTGGAGCTATCCCTACTCTGTCGACTTCTGGATCAATGGCTTGACGGCCGCCATTGCTGCCGATGGGCAAAGGGTGCGGCAGGCCGCACCACTGCTCAGTGTAGTAATCCCAACCTACAACTACGGGTGTTTCCTTGAGCAGGCAGTGCGCTCGGTGCTTGAGCAAGGTATCGACTCGCTGGAGGTATTGGTGCTGGACAATGACTCCAGCGACGACACCCCTCAGGTGATGGCGAGCTTTGCAGGGGAGTCGCAGGTTCGCTATATGCGTAACCGCCGCAATATCGGCGCGAGCTACAACGTTCACAATGGTATTTGGGTAGCTACCGGAGAGTTTCTCTATATCCTTCACGCGGATGACTTTCTCCTGCCTGGTCACCTGCGACGTTTGCTATCGCTGATGCGCAGCAAGCCTCAGGTGGCTGTCGGCTACAGTCCCATCGTCTGGGTTGATAAGCAGGGACGAGAGCTGAAGGGGCCAAAGCACCCTGGGCATCGGCAGATGGACTATGTAGGAGGGCGTAATGAAGTTGCTGACCTGCTGATCTATGACAACTACATTACTCCGTCCGCCACCTTGTACAGGCGTGCGGCGCTCAGGCGTGTCTGGCGGCGTGACCGGCGTATTGGTGGCGCCGGGGACTGGTCGACGGTTATTCAGATGGCTGAGCAATATCCGGATTTTGCTTTCGCCAGCACCCCAGGTATTTGTTACCGCACCCATACTGGCCAGCACTCCAACGAGTTCTATGCATCTAGTTCACCATTGGCTGACCATATCCGTATCGTCGAGAGTGTCTTCGAACGCGCTACTGAGAAGAGGTTAAAAAATCGTGAGCAGGAGGTGGCAGCGCATCTCGAACGGCGCCTGAAGTTGTATCCGCAAGAGCGAGATACGGAGCTAGGCAAGCGCGCGCGGCAGCTCTGCGAACGCCTGGAGGCTATGGTGCAGCAGGGAGAGAGAGTGTTGTTCTCCATCATTCTAACTACCTATAACCGCCCTGACCTCCTTCAGGACGCGCTGGCCAGCGTCGGCAGTCAGACCCTTTGCGATTTTGAAGTTATTCTGATTAATGACAACGGTGAACCGGCGGAGCACCTGTTAGCCGCCTACGACTTCCCTATCACCTATATGCGTCAGGGGCGCAATAGAGGGCCAGCCGCTGCCCGTAATGCAGCAATGCGCCTAGCTCGCGGTCAATATGTTGTCTTTCTGGACGATGATGATCGTTACCTGCCTGAGCATTTGCAGGTACTGGCTGAGGCGTTGGAGGCATATCCGGCTCATGTCGTGTATACGGATGCGCTCTTCATTCTGGAGAAAATCGAAGACGGCGAGCGTATCGAGTTGGGGCGTGAGCAGCGATACCCCCACGATGAGTATTCACAGGAACGCTTGCTAGTAAACAACTATATCCCGATCAATACCTTTGCCTGTTCACGAACCCTGGCTCTTGCTGTGGGCGATTTCGATGAGTCATTGGCGGGATTGGAGGATTGGGACTTTCTCATGCGTCTGTGCGGTCATACCGATTTTCACCATATTCGGCGAGAGACGGCTGAAGTCCGTATGCGGCAGGACAATGGCGCTACGGATCGGCGATCTCAACAGGCGCTCAAGGACTATCCAGCACTTTACCGCGAGTTGTACTCACGCCACCCAGATCTAGGCCGTGAGGCGTTGCGGCGAAATAGGCGAGAACTGTTGCAGGCTCTGGGCATAGAGTCTGGTAAAGCGCACGACCTTAGCTTAGCAAGTTGGCTGGCCGAGCGCCTGCCGACGGTCAGTGAGAACCGCCAGATCGGCGAGTACCTGCAACATCACCAGGGCGGGCCGCTGATAGGTGTAGTGGTGGTCGATGCGGAGGGGCAGTCCGAAGCGCTGATGGTGACGCTCAAGAGTCTGATCGGCGAGCGCTGCCTGTATGCGACGTTGCGCATTCTGGTGATCACCCCTGCGGACGTACCGGCCACCTCGGCGGCAGACAAGCTGCATTTCCTGCGCATGACCGACGAGCCCCTTGCCGCGCAGGTCAATCGCGCGGTTGAGGCGAGTGACTGCCAGTGGTTCATGCTGGCGAGTGCGGGCGACGAATTCACCCAGAGTGGGTTGATGATGGCGGGGCTGGAACTGGCGCGTCATCCAGAATGCCGTGCGGTCTACGGTGATCAGTTACAGCGTCTACCGGACGGCGATTTGGGCGGGGCCTTCCTGCCGGGCTTCAACCTGGATCTGCTGCTCAGCTTCCCGATGGTGATGGCGCGTCATTGGTTGTATCGCCGCGATCTGTTCCTCGCTGTCGGTGGCTTCGACTCGGCGTTCCCCGATGCTTTTGAGTTCGAACTGCTGACCCGCTTCATCGAACAGGAAGGTCTGGCTGGCCTGGGTCATATCGATGAGCCGCTGTTGATCACCGAAGCGCCTACGCTGCGTGACAATCCTGACGAGCGCCGGGTGATCGAGCGTCACCTGGGTAATCGAGGCTATCAGGCTCAAGTGCTGCCCGGCTTGCCGGGACGTTATCGGGTGCGCTACGGCCATGGCGCTGCTCCCCTGGTGTCGATCATTCTCGCCACGGATGTGCCGTTGGCCGCTTTGCAGCGCTGTACCGACAGCTTGCTGGAAAAGACGGCCTACGGTCATTACGAGCTGTTGCTGGCCGATAGCGGCACGCGGGCTGACGTCAGCGCTTGGTTGCGTGAGGTGGCGTTACTCGGTGACGACAAGGTTCGCGTGTTTCCCTCAGAAGCTGGGCTCGCGCAGAATCGCGCTGCCGAGCAGGCACGTGGCGAATACCTGCTGCTGCTTTCTGGCGAAGCGGCCATCGTCAATGCTGACTGGCTGGATGAGTTGCTCAACCACGCTCAGAGGCCGGAGGTCGGTGTGGTCGGCGGCAAGCTGCTGACGCCGGACGGACGTATCGCCCAGGCTGGGCTGCTGCTGGGTGTCAACGGCCCGGCGACGGCCGCCTTCGCAGGTGAGGCGTTGGATGCGGCGGGCTATATGCAACGTCTGCAGGTGGATCAGAACTACAGCGCCGTCGGTGAGCAATGCCTGATGGTGCGTGCCGAAGTGTTCCGCCAGGTTGGTGGGATGGATGCCGGGCTGAATGCCTTCCGCGATGTGGATCTCTGCTTGCGCGTGCGCGATGCCGGGTATCTGACGGTCTGGGCGGCAAACGCGATCATCCTGCATGAGGCGGAGCAGGTACGGGCCAGTACCGCGGCAGAAGATCAGCTCTACGAGCGTTACCTGCCGCAGCTGGCAAACGATCGTGCATACAACCGTAATCTGGCATTGAGCGGGCGGGGCTTCGATCTGGAAAGCGATGTGTCCCTGACCTGGCGTCCTCTGAGTTGGCGTCCTTTACCGGTGGTATTGGCCCACCCGGCCGACCCCTGGGGATGTGGTCATTACCGCGTCATCCAACCGCTAACGGCGCTGAAGTCTCAGGGGTTGGCCGATGGCACTCTGTCCATGGGGTTGTTGCAGGTAACAGACCTGGAGCGCTACGACCCGGACGTGGTCGTGTTGCAGCGCCAGATTGGCGATGATCGCCTGGAGGCCATGCGCCGTATCAAGCGTTTCTCGCGGGCGTTCAAGGTCTACGAGCTGGACGACTATCTACCCAATCTGCCGCTGAAAAGCGTGCATCGGGATCAGATGCCCCGCGATATCCTCAAGTCTCTGCGTCGTGGTCTGGAGTTTGTCGACCGTTTCGTAGTCTCCACTCAGCCGTTGGCAGAGGCGTTCGCCGGTTTGCATGATGATATCCGGGTAATCGAGAACCGCCTGCCGGTGACATGGTGGAAGGGGCTGCAAAGCCAGCGTCGGCGAGGGCGTAAGCCTCGGGTCGGTTGGGCCGGTGGGGTCAGCCATACCGGCGACCTCGATCTGATCGTCGATGTCGTCCGCGAGTTGGCGGGAGAGGTCGAGTGGGTATTCATGGGCATGTGCCCTGATGCGATCCGGCCCTTCATTAATGAATTTCACCCAGGTGTCGATATCGAGTCTTACCCGGTAGCGCTCGCGAATCTGGATCTCGATCTGGCGCTAGCGCCGGTGGAGGCCAATCTGTTCAACGAGTGCAAGAGCAACTTACGCCTGCTGGAGTATGGCGCCTGTGGCTTTCCGGTGATCTGCAGTGACTTGGTGTGCTATCGCGGAGACCTTCCTGTGACGCGGGTGAAAAACCGCTTCCGTGATTGGGTCGACGCCATCCGCATGCATGTCAGCGATCTGGATGCCACTGCAGAGGCGGGTGATCGGCTACGCGAGGCGGTTTATCGCGGCTGGATGCTGGACGATGAGAACCTGGAGCGCTGGCGCAAGGCCTGGATGCCTGACTGAATGTGCCGCAGAAAACCGTCGAGCGCTGCAATAGTGCTCGACGGTTTTCAGGCAAAGGCGTACATGAAACGTGAGTGACTGGTTAAGTGCTTGACTGTAAAGAATAAAAAAAAGCTGAAAATTGTCTCTAAAGCTCCTTAGGCAAGCGCCGATAAAGAGATCGAATGCGAACTCTCTGGGCGTCTGAGCATGCAGGCCCGAGCTCGCAAGCTCAGACAAACGGTTCTAAGGTCATCTGGAGGCAATACCATGGCCCTTACAGTCAACACCAACGTTGCGTCCCTCAACACTCAGCGTAACCTGAACAGCTCGTCCAAAGGCCTGGATACTTCCCTCCAGCGCCTGTCCACCGGCTTCCGCATCAACAGCGCCAAAGATGATGCTGCTGGCCTGCAGATCGCCAACCGCCTGACCAGTCAAATTACCGGCCTGGGCGTCGCCACCCGTAACGCCAACGATGGTATCTCTCTGGCGCAGACCGCTGAAGGTGCTCTGCAGCAGTCCACTGGCATCCTGCAGCGCATGCGTGACCTGGCTCTGCAATCGGCCAACGGTTCCAACGGTGCTACCGAGCGTGCAGCTCTCCAAGGTGAGGTTGCTCAGCTGCAACAAGAGCTGAACCGTATCTCTGACACCACCAGCTTCGGTGGTCGTAAGATTCTCGACGGCAGCTTCGGTTCGCAGAGCTTCCAGGTGGGTGCCAACGCCTACGAAACCATCAGTGTTTCGATCGGTTCTGCCGCTACTGATCGTATCGGTATCAATCGTTTTACAACTGACGGTGCTGCGGCTGCTGTCACCTCTGGCGCGTTCAGTGCTACATCCGGCAGTGCGTATGCTAGCTCCTCGTTCACTATCAACTCGAAGCTGTCTGATGGCGACGTTGCTATCTCGGGCGCTACCAGCGGTTCTGCCAGCGAAGTTGCTCGTGCGATTAACGCTAAGAGTGATGAAACTGGCGTGACAGCCAATGCTCGCACTGTGGCAGAACTGAGTGGTATCACAGTTTCTGGTACGGTTTCTTTCAATCTTTCCGGTCTGACCAGCAAGTCTCTTGAAACCGATGCAGCTACAGTTTCGGCTGTTGTGACCGATTTGAGCGATTTGTCTTCTCTGGCCGATGCTATCAACCGCGAAACAGGCAAAACTGGCATCTCAGCTGTGTCTAAAGGCGACACAATCGAGTTGGTGAGTTCCCGTGGCGATGCCATTAGTATCACCAACTTCGCCGGCTCTGGTGGCGCAACCTTGCAAGCCAAGAGCTTCGATGGTGAGGACGACGTGGGTGGCCCGGCTACCATTGATGAGGCTGGCGGCGGTGCTCGTGCTGATGGCCAGGTGCAGCTGGAAGCAGCCGATGCCTTCCAGGTTACTGGCATGAGCGGCGGTCTGGGTGCCGATGGCTTCAGTGAGCTGGATGCGGTGAACACCATCGATATCAGTACGGCAACCGGCGCTCAGGACGCACTGGGTATCATCAACGGTGCGATCTCCAACATCGACAGCCAGCGTGCTCAGCTCGGTGCCGTGCAGAACCGCTTCGAGAACACCATCTCGAACCTGCAGAACATCGCTGAGAACTCCTCCGCTGCTCGTAGCCGGATCCGTGACACCGACTTCGCTGCCGAAACTTCGGAACTGACCAAGAATCAGATCCTGCAGCAAGCCGGTACCGCGATCCTGGCTCAGGCCAACCAGTTGCCGCAGGCCGTACTCAGCCTGCTGGGCTAAGGTCAAAGGCGCTAGACTACGGGGGGAAGGGCTTTGCTCTTCTCCCCGTTACCTCATTGTGAGGAGTAATTTATGGACGTCAGCTCAGTTAAGCCCCAGGTCAATTCCACGGTTGTCCGCGATGGTGGCGTCTCCAATGCTGCCGAGACTCGGCAGAAGCAAGGTCTCTCGACTATCGCAACAGTTTCGAATACTGACGAACAGGCTTCTACCCGAATAGTCACACCTGCTCAGGATGTCAGTCGTGAGCAGGTCGAAGATGCGGTAGCGACCATTCAGGAATTCGTGCAGTCGGTTCGTCGCAGCATCAACTTTGCAGTCGATGACGGCTCTGGGCGTGTGGTTGTCAAGGTGACGGATGCTGGGTCGGGCGATGTGATTCGCCAGATTCCGTCTGAGGAAGCGTTGAAGTTGGCAGAAAATCTGTCAGAAGTGCGCAGCCTTTTGTTCAAGGCCGAGGCATAACGACACGTCTTGGCATGAGTTTTGACTGATATCCTTCAATCGACAGGGTGCAGTCGGATTTTTGACGAGGTGCAAGATCATGGCAGGTATTACGGGAATCGGTTCGGGTCTCAACATCAACGAGATTGTTACGGCGTTGGTTAATGCCGAGAAAGCGCCGAAAACCAACCAGCTCGATAATCTCGAGAAGAAGACCACTACCCGTATCTCTGCGATCGGCACCCTCACGGGGGCGATGAACTCCTTCAAGACGGCCCTCGACGCGCTAAACAAACCTTCCCTGTTTGAGTCGCGCACTGCCAGTACCTCCAATAGCAGTGTGCTCAAGGCTACTGCTGCCACAACTGCGCCTGCAGGCACATACAGCGTCCAGGTTCAGCAACTGGCTGCCAGCAGCAAGGTTGCCCTGCAGTCTGTCTCGGGTGTGGGTAACGCCCCGGCTACTTTCAACAGCGGTACGCTGGAAATTTCCGCTGGCAGTACCAGTATCAGTGTCGATGTCACCGCAGCTAACAACACGCTTGCTGGCATGCGTGACGCGATAAACGAAGCCGGGAAAAACAGCGGTATAAGTGCCACCATCATTACCGATGATTCCGGTTCCCGCCTGGTGCTGAGCTCGACCAAGACTGGCGAAGGCAATGACATTCAGGTAGCGGTTACCGAAGATGGTGAAACGACCGGCGGCAATGCCCTGACGACTCAGGCGTTCACGCCACAGGCTGATCCTGACAATGCTGATGCTTTCCTCAAGCCAAGCTCGGACAGTGGCGCGGGCGGTGTAATCACTCAAGCCAAGTCCGCCAAGTTGACCATCGATGGCCTGCAGTTGGTCCGCAACAGCAACAAGATCGAGGATGCCCTTGAGGGCGTTACGCTTGATCTGGTTGCGGCGCAGAGCGCTACCGATCTGGCCGATGGCAAGACCATCAATCTAACCGTTGGTGTCGACAAGTCCAGCGTCAAGAGCAACCTGCAGAAGTTCGTCGACGCCTACAACGCTCTGATCACCTCGTCTGCGCAGCTTACAGCTGTCGTTGAGGTGGAAGGTTCCAAGCCTGTAGCAGGCCCTCTGGTTGGCGACTCCACGGTGCGCAGCGTGCTCGCCGGTTTGCGTAACGAAATCGTCAAGATGACCGGCGGTGGAGAGAGTGGCGTTCGGGCGCTGGCGGATCTGGGCATTACAACGGGCAAGGATGGCAAGTTGTCTCTCGACGATGCCACGCTTACCAAAGCGCTCGAGACCAATTTCGATCAAGTGGGTAGCTATCTCACAGGCAGTGACGGCTTGATGGGGCGTCTTTCTGGCTTTGTATCCGGCTATGTGGCAACCGATGGTGTATTGAAGCAGCGTGACAGTGCCCTGCGCGATACCTTGAAGAGCGTTGACTCTCAGCGCGAAAGCCTGAACAAGCGTGTCGAAAGCCTGCAAACCCGACTTTATGCCCAGTACAACGCAATGGATTCTCTGGTAGGACAGCTTTCTCGCACCAGTGAAAGCTTGAGCGGCATGCTCGCCAATCTGCCTGGCTTCGTCAGAAAGGATAAGTAATTCATGAGCAAGAACCCCATCGATGCCTACAAGCAGGTCAAGACCAGCCAAGAGGTATCGCCTTATCGCACGGTGCAGCTGTTACTCGAAGGTGCATTGCAGCGCGTGATGCTGGCCAAACAGGCGCAGGCCGAGGGTGATACCGAGATTCGTGGCATGGCCGTGGGTAGCACCATCACCATTCTGGGTGTGTTGCAGGCGGCTCTGGACAAGGAGCTGGGCGGTGAAATCGCCGAGAACCTGGATGCGCTTTACGACTATATGACGCGTCGTTTGGCGGGTGTCGCTTTGGACGATACGCCACGTACCCTCGAAGAGGTTCAGGCGCTGCTGGGCGATATCAAAAGCGCCTGGGACGCCATTGGGCCTGAGGTTGAG
Organism: Pseudomonas sp. YY-1; assembly: GCF_002843095.1. Classification (NCBI taxonomy): domain Bacteria; kingdom Pseudomonadati; phylum Pseudomonadota; class Gammaproteobacteria; order Pseudomonadales; family Pseudomonadaceae; genus Pseudomonas; species Pseudomonas sp. YY-1. The sequence continues at coordinate 106,116 of NZ_PJLX01000009.1, forward strand.
CCGGCGCCCGCTGGCTGATTGAACGCTTCTGGCTTAGCTGTTTCGGCGACAAAATCGTTAAAGCTTTGAGCCTAAGGGCCGATACCGAAGTATCATCCCATCGGTAGAGCGAGAGCGACTATGAACGCAATGGCGGCCCTCAAGCAGTATCAGACCGTCAACAACCAAGCGCAGGCCGCAGAGGCCAGCCCTCATCGACTGATCCAGATGTTGATGGAGGGTGGTCTGTCTCGCATCGCTCAGGCACGTGGTGCCATGGAGCGTGGGCAGACTGCACTGAAAGGCGAGTTGATCGGCAAGAGTATTGCCATCGTCGCGGGACTGCGCGAGAGTCTCGACCACCAGCAAGGTGGCGAGCTGGCCGGTAACCTCGATAGCCTGTACGAATACATGATCGCCCGTTTGACCGAAGCCAATGTGAGCAACGAGCCGGAGCTTCTCGAAGAGGTTTCAGTGCTGCTTCGTAACGTCAAACAGGGTTGGGATGCCATCGCTCAGTAGCGAGCATCGGAGGAGAAGCGAATGAGTTCATCCGTCCAGCGTTTGCAAGCGACCGGTTCTGCCCTGCGCGATGCTCTGGCCAAACAGGACTGGGCCGCGATCGGCGAGCTCGATCTGCAGTGCCGCATGGTAGTCGATGCGGCTATGGTCGATAGCGATGACGAAGAAGAGCTGCGCAGTGGCCTGGAAAATCTGCTGTCACTGTACCGTGAGTTGGTGACCGTTTGTCAGGCCGAGCAGCAGCGTCTGGCTGGTGAATTGGTGCAGCTCAATCAATCCCGCCAGGGCGCCAAGGTTTATCAGCTTTTCGGCTGATAACCTGATGTTTACCGAGTTTAACCAGTAGGTTCGGCTCGGTTGTCCCTCTCTGCGCTTGCGCTTCTCCTGCTTTTTTATCGGTTACCACTACCCGGCTCTGCAAACAGCTGCTTAGCTAATTCCGTTGGCGGGCGAAAAAGTTACGCCATAAAATTGACTGACTTCAATTTTTTGACTTTACTAGTGGCTAATTGCCGGTGCGTGTCGAAGATCTGGCGCGCAATTTCCCTCACTTCTCGGGTCAGACAAGCACAAGATGTGGCGTGAAACCAAAATCCTGTTGATCGATGACAATGCTGCGCGCCGCCACGAGTTGGCGATCATTCTGAGTTTTCTCGGGGAAGAGCATCTGGCCTGTACCAGCCAGGATTGGCGCAATGCTGTGGCCGAGCTCGCTTCCAGTCGCGAAGTGCTCAGTGTCTTGCTGGGCGATGTCGAGGCCAAGGGTGGGGCGCTCGAGCTGACCAAGCAGATTGCTGGCTGGGATGAGTTCCTGCCGCTATTGACGGTTGGCGACTCCAGCATCGTCGAGTGGCCGGAAGATTTGCGCAGGCGTGTGCTAGCCAGCCTGGAAACCCCACTCAGCTATAACAAGCTGCTCGATTCGCTGCACCGTGCCCAGGTCTATCGCGAGATGTACGACCAGGCCCGTGATCGTGGTCGGCAGCGCGAGCCCAATCTGTTCCGCAGCCTGGTCGGCACCAGTCGCGCCATTCAGCAGGTGCGGCAGATGATGCAGCAGGTCGCCGATACCGAGGCCAGCGTGTTGATCCTCGGTGAGTCCGGAACTGGCAAGGAAGTGGTGGCGCGCAATCTGCACTACCACTCCAAGCGTCGCGAGGCACCGTTCGTGCCGGTCAACTGTGGCGCCATTCCGGCCGAGTTGCTGGAAAGCGAGTTGTTCGGTCACGAGAAGGGTGCCTTTACTGGGGCCATTACCAGTCGGGCAGGGCGCTTCGAGCTCGCCAACGGCGGTACGCTGTTTCTCGATGAGATCGGCGACATGCCGCTGCCGATGCAGGTCAAGTTGCTGTGCGTGCTGCAGGAGCGAACCTTCGAGCGTGTCGGCAGCAACAAGACGCAGACCGCCGATGTGCGCATCATCGCCGCCACGCACAAGAACCTGGAGAAGATGATCGAGGACGGCAGTTTCCGTGAGGACCTGTATTACCGCCTCAACGTCTTCCCTATCGAGATGGCGCCGCTGCGCGAGCGTATCGAAGATATCCCGCTACTGATGAACGAGCTGATTTCGCGCATGGAGCACGAGAAGCGTGGCTCCATTCGCTTCAACTCGGCCGCCATCATGTCGCTGTGCCGTCATGACTGGGCGGGCAACGTACGTGAGTTGGCCAACCTGGTAGAGCGCATGGCGATCATGCATCCCTACGGGGTGATCGGGGTGGGCGAATTGCCGAAGAAGTTCCGCCATGTCGATGACGAGGATGAGCAGCTTGCAGCCAGCCTGCGTGATGAAATGGAAGAGCGCGCTGCGATCATGGCCGGTTTACCGGGCCTCGATACGCCAGCCATGCTGCCGCCGGAGGGGCTGGATCTGAAGGACTACCTCGGTAACCTTGAGCAGGGTCTGATCCAGCAAGCGCTGGATGATGCAGGTGGTGTGGTGGCGCGCGCAGCTGAGCGCCTGCGAATTCGCCGTACCACGCTGGTCGAGAAGATGCGCAAGTACGGTATGAGTCGCCGCGAAGAGGATGGTCAGGAAGAGGATTGATTCCTCAGCCTCAGGCTAAGGAAACTCTGGAAAACTCGTCATTCCCGCGCAGGCGGGAATCCAGAACCTGCGAAACTCCTGGGCTCCCGCCTTCGCGGGAGTGACGGTAAGTAACTTTTTCAGAACATCCCTAACGCCGCAAAGAAAGCCGGAGCTTTGACGCAAGCTTCGGCTTCTCTTTTTCAACCTATTGAAAAATAAGAACAAAAAAGTAGGCACGGGGATTGCTAAGGCTCTTGTATCTGACCGTCTTCTGACGGTACGTCGTACGAGAGAAGCAGATGGAAGCCAACCTTCGTCCTACCGAGTCAGCCGAGCCAAGCGGCTCCGCACCGCTCGAACAAGCCAGCCGCGCGGGACTGGAGCAGGCCTTTGCCCTGTTCAATCAGATGTCCAATCAGCTAAGCGAGTCCTACAGCCTGCTTGAGGCGCGGGTCAATGAGCTGAAGGGGCAGCTGGCGCTGGTCAGTGCACAGCGCATGCAGGAACTGGCGGAGAAGGAGCGCCTGGCCCATCGCCTGCAAAGCCTGCTGGATCTGTTGCCTGGCGGTGTGATCGTCATCGACGGTCAGGGTGTCGTGCGCGAGGCCAACCCCGTGGCGCGTGCGCTGCTCGGCCAGCCCCTGGTGGGCATGCTCTGGCGTCAGGTGATCGCACGCAACTTCGCCCCGCGTGAAGACGATGGTCATGAAATCTCCATGCGCGACGGCCGCCGTCTATCTATCGCCACGCGTTCCCTGCACGGGGAGCCGGGGCAGCTTGTGCTACTGACCGACCTGACGGAAACCCGTCGCCTGCAGGATCAGCTCTCTCGCCATGAGCGCCTATCGGCGCTGGGGCGCATGGTCGCTTCCCTGGCCCATCAGATCCGTACGCCACTTTCCGCTGCGTTGCTCTACGCAAGCCATCTGAATGAACAGGTGCTGCCAGCCGAACAGCAGCAGCGCTTCGCCGGGCGTTTGAAGGAGCGGTTGCACGAGCTGGAAAACCAGGTGCGCGACATGCTGATCTTTGCCCGCGGTGAGTTGCCGCTGCCGGATCGCCTGTCGCCGTCAGTCCTGTTCGACGCGCTACGTGCAGCTGCCGATGCGCATGTGGGCGATATGGCCGTGCGCTGGCAGTGCGATGTGCGCGACGGCGAACTACTGTGCAATCGCGACACGCTCGTTGGCACCGTGCTCAACCTGATCGACAACGCCATACAAGCGGCTGGGCGCGATGCGCGTCTGAAGGTTCATCTGTACCGCCGCGACAACCAGTTGCGCCTGTGCGTCAGTGACAACGGGCCCGGCATGAGTCGGGAAACCCTGGCGCGCCTTGGTGAGCCGTTCTTTACCACCAAGACTACCGGAACCGGCCTCGGCCTGGCCGTGGTCAAGGCTGTGGCACGCGCCCACCAGGGCCAGTTGCTGCTGCAATCGCGTGCGGGTCGTGGTACCTGCGCCATCGTTTCTCTGCCGCTGCTTGATGCGGCGTCTCACTCGAATCAGGAGTAACCCATGGCTGCCAAAGTCCTGCTGGTTGAAGACGATCGCGCGCTGCGCGAAGCCCTGGCCGATACCCTGTGCCTAGGCGGACATGATTATCGAGCCGTCGATTGCGCCGAGGCGGCCTTGGTAGCGTTGACCGAAGAGCCGTTCGGGCTGGTGGTCAGCGACGTCAACATGCCGGGTATGGATGGTCATCAACTGCTGGCGCAGATCCGTAGTCGTTATCCGCAACTGCCGGTATTGCTGATGACGGCTTTCGGCGCGGTAGAGCGGGCAGTGGATGCCATCCGTCAGGGCGCCGCTGATTATCTGGTCAAGCCGTTCGAGCCGCGCACGCTGCTGGAGCTGGTGGCCAAGCACGCTCTCGGTAAATTGACGGCGGGGGATCGCGATGGCCCGGTAGCGCTCGAGCCGGCCAGCGTGCAACTGCTGGAGTTGGCGTCACGCGTGGCGCAGAGTGATTCGACGGTGATGATCACGGGCGAGTCGGGGACCGGTAAGGAGGTCCTGGCGCGTTATATCCATCAGCAGTCGCCGCGCGCCTCCGGGCCTTTCATTGCCATCAACTGTGCGGCGATTCCCGACAACATGCTTGAGGCTACTTTGTTCGGGCATGAGAAGGGCGCGTTCACTGGTGCGGTCACCGCTCAGCCGGGCAAGTTCGAGCTGGCCGATGGCGGGACCATCCTGCTCGACGAGATTTCCGAAATGCCGCTGGGGCTGCAGGCCAAGTTGCTGCGTGTGCTGCAGGAGCGTGAGGTGGAACGGGTCGGGGCGCGTAAGCCAACCAACCTGGATATTCGCGTGCTGGCCACCAGCAACCGTGACTTGGCTAGCGAGGTTGCCGCAGGACGCTTCCGCGAGGACCTCTATTATCGGCTGTCGGTCTTCCCCTTGGCCTGGCTGCCGTTGCGTGAGCGGCCTGCCGACATTCTGCCGCTTGCCGAGCGGCTGCTGGCCAAGCACGTCAAAAAAATGAATCAGGCGCCGGTGCGTCTGTCCGAGTCGGCTGCGCAGAGCCTGGTGCAGCATCAGTGGCCGGGCAACGTGCGTGAGCTGGACAACGCCATTCAGCGAGCCTTGATCCTGCAGCAGGGTGGGGTGATACAGGCGCAGGATCTCTGCCTGCACGCACCCATAGGTCAGACGGTGCAGAGCGCTGTGCCGCGCCTGGCAGTCGTACCAAGCGTTGCGCCGCCAGTGTTGCAGCCGGCCGAGCCGCCGGCTGCGGTGGATTCCGGCGCACTGGGCGAGGACCTTCGTCGTCGTGAGTTTCAGGTCATCATCGACACCCTGCGTGCCGAGCGCGGCCGCCGCAAGGAGGCCGCCGAACGCCTGGGGATCAGCCCGCGCACCCTGCGATACAAGCTGGCGCAGATGCGAGATGCCGGGATGGATGTCGAGGCTTATCTGTACGCCAGTTAGTTTTGCTGAGCTGTGCGGTGGTAGGAGATACGGCTGATAGGATTTCCTGGGGCCCCGCCTTCGCGGGGATGACGATGATAAAATAACCGAGGTCATCCCCGCGAAGGCGGGGATCCAGCCGCGGTGCTAAGGTTGTCCTGGCTTGTAGGAGCGATTTTTTCGTTCGGGCTCAAATCGATCGCTGAATAGGCCTTCCTACCTATGGCGGGCCCAATCTGCAAAGGACTGCAGCATGAAACAACCCGCCGTTTACATTATGGCCAGTCAGCGTAATGGCACGCTCTATACCGGAGTTACAGCGGATCTGCTGCAGCGTGTCTGGCAGCATAGAGAGGGAGCCGTTGAGGGCTTTACACTCCGCTATGGAGTGAAGTTGCTGGTGTGGTACGAGCAGCATGAAAGTATGAGTGGCGCGATAGCCAGGGAGAAGGCGATCAAGAAATGGAATCGTGCTTGGAAGCTGCGCCTGATCGAAGAGCGAAATCCGCAATGGCAGGATCTCTGGTCGGAGATTGTTGGTGATTCTTCTCTTGCTGCTGGGTCCCCGCGTTCGCGGGGATGACGGTAGCTACCCCATCTATCTGCGTGTCCCCGATCTGATTCCCATAAGCAGCCTGTAGCTGCTCTGTTGGCACCCTTGTTGCAAATACCCCTGCATAGCGCCGCTAGTGTCAAAAAGCGGGCAGTGGAGGAAGTCATGAGCCAAGGTGTCGAATTCAATCGCTTGATGCTGGAAATGCGTTCCATGCAGGCTGAGGCCATGGCGCGTCAGAAGCCTGCTGCGAGCGAGCCAGTGCAAGGGGCGCCGAGTTTCTCGGAAATGCTCGGCCAAGCGGTGAACAAGGTCAACGAGACCCAGCAGGCTTCCAATAAACTGGCGACCGCTTTCGAGATGGGGCAGAGCGGGGTCGATCTGACCGATGTGATGATCGCCTCGCAGAAAGCCAGCGTATCCTTCCAGGCCATGACCCAGGTGCGTAACAAGCTGGTCCAGGCTTATCAAGACATCATGCAGATGCCGGTCTGAGGGTTGATTCATGGCTGAAGCAGTAGTAGCAAACGTACCGGCCAAGGCCGAGTCAGGCGAGCCGAAGAAGCCCCTGTTGGGCCTTAGCTTCCTGGAAAATCTCGCCGAGATGTCGGTGCTGCGGCAGCTCGGTCTGTTGGTCGGTCTGGCTGCCAGCGTGGCGATCGGTTTTGCCGTGGTGCTCTGGTCGCAGCAGCCGGACTATCGCCCGCTCTATGGCAGCCTCAATGGAATGGACGCCACTCAGGTGGTGGAAACCCTCAACGCTGCGGGTATCAACTACACCGTCGAGCCCAACTCCGGCGCGTTGCTGGTCAAGGCCGACGATCTGAGCCGTGCGCGTATGCGCCTGGCTGCCGCTGGCGTGGCACCGACCGATAACAGCGTCGGTTTTGAAATTCTCGACCGTGAGCAGGGTCTGGGTACCAGTCAGTTCATGGAGGCAACCCGTTATCGCCGCGGCCTTGAAGGCGAGTTGGCGCGCACGGTGGCCAGCCTCAATAACGTCAAAGCAGCGCGCGTGCATCTGGCGATGCCGAAGGCTTCCGTTTTTGTACGTGACGAGCGTAAGCCGTCTGCCTCGGTGCTGGTCGAGCTTTACCCGGGACGTGGGTTGGAGCCCAGTCAGGTCATGGCGATCGTCAATTTGGTGGCGACCAGTGTGCCTGAGCTGGACAAAGGGCAAGTCACGGTGGTCGACCAGAAGGGCAATCTGCTCTCCGATCAGCAGGAGCTGTCCGAGCTGACCATGGCTGGCAAGCAGTTCGACTACACCCGCCGTATGGAAACGCTGTTCACCCAGCGCGTACACAACATTTTGCAGCCGGTGCTGGGCACCGGTCGCTACAAGGCCGAAGTGTCGGCTGATGTGGATTTCAGCTCGGTTGAATCCACTTCCGAAATGTTCAATCCGGATCAACCCGCGCTGCGCAGTGAGCAACAGGTCAACGAGCAGCGCCAGAGCAGTCTGCCGCCGCAAGGCGTGCCGGGCGCCCTGTCCAATCAACCACCGGGCCCGGCTGCCGCTCCGCAGCAGGCTGCAGGCGCTGCCGCTCCCGCCGGTCCTATAGCGGCTGGTCAGCCGCTGGTCGATGCTAACGGTCAGCAGATCATGGATCCTGCCACCGGCCAGCCGATGCTCGCCCCGTATCCGGCGGACAAGCGTGAGCAGTCCACCCGCAATTTCGAGCTGGACCGCTCCATCAGTTACACCCGTCAGCAGCAGGGGCGCCTGCGTCGTCTGTCGGTGGCGGTGGTGGTGGACGACCAGGTACGTGTCGACCCGGCCACCGGCGAAAGCAGCCGGGTGCCTTGGACCGCTGATGACCTGGCGCGCTTCACTCGTCTGGTTCAGGATTCGGTGGGCTTCGATGCCAGTCGCGGCGACAGCGTCAGCGTCATCAACACGGCGTTCACCGCGTCGATGGGCGAAGAAATTCCGGATATTCCGTTCTACACCCAGCCCTGGTTCTGGGACATCGTCAAGCAGGTGCTCGGTGTTCTGTTCATCCTGGTGCTGGTGTTCGGTGTGCTGCGTCCGGTGCTCAACAACATCACCGGCGGCGGCAGGGGCAAGGAGCTGGCAGGTTCCGGCGATGTGGAACTGGGCGAAATGGGAGGTCTGGACGGCGAGCTGTCCGACGATCGCGTCAGCCTCGGCGGGCCGCAGAGCATCATGTTGCCGAGCCCCAGCGAGGGGTATGATGCACAGCTGAACGCTATCAAGAGTCTGGTAGCGGAAGATCCTGGCCGCGTCGCCCAGGTCGTCAAAGAGTGGATCAACGCCGATGAGTGACAATCGTACCGCTACCAAGCTGAACAAGGTCGACAAGGCTGCGATTCTGCTGCTTTCGCTGGGTGAGACCGATGCCGCACAGGTGTTGCGTCACCTCGGGCCGAAGGAAGTGCAGCGCGTCGGTGTGGCCATGGCTGGCATGCGCAATATCCACCGCGAGCAGGTCGAGCAGGTGATGGCCGAGTTCGTCGACATCGTCGGCGACCAGACCAGCCTCGGTGTGGGTTCCGATGCCTACATCCGCAAGATGCTCACCTCTGCGTTGGGTGAGGACAAGGCCGGTAATCTGATCGACCGCATCCTGCTGGGCGGCAGCACCAGTGGCCTGGACAGCCTGAAATGGATGGAGCCGCGTGCCGTTGCCGATGTGATCCGCTACGAGCACCCGCAGATCCAGGCCATCGTCGTCGCCTATCTCGATCCGGACCAGGCCGGCGAAGTGCTCAGCCATTTCGACCACAAGGTGCGCCTGGACATCATCCTGCGTGTGTCCTCGCTCAATACCGTGCAACCGTCCGCACTCAAGGAACTCAACCAGATCCTGGAGAAGCAGTTCTCCGGCAGCGCCAACACCACGCGCGCCACCATGGGCGGCGTCAAGCGTGCGGCGGACATCATGAACTTCCTCGACAGCTCGGTGGAAGGTCAGCTGATGGACTCCATCCGCGAAGTGGACGAAGACCTGTCGACACAGATCGAAGACCTCATGTTCGTCTTCGACAACCTGGCCGATGTCGACGACCGTGGCATCCAGGCGCTGATGCGCGAGGTCTCGTCCGAGGTGCTGGTACTGGCGCTCAAGGGGGCCGACGAGGCGATCAAGGACAAGGTCTTCAAGAACATGTCCAAACGTGCGGCCGAGCTGCTACGCGACGACCTGGAGGCCAAGGGCCCGGTACGCGTCAGCGACGTCGAGGCCGCGCAGAAGGAAATTCTCACCATCGCCCGCCGCATGGCCGAAGCCGGCGAGATCGTGCTCGGCGGCAAGGGTGGCGAGGAAATGGTTTAAACCATGGCCGCCAAGGAGCCGGAAAGCGAGCTGATTCGCGCCAAGGATCTGGGCACGTTCGACCGCTGGGCCTTGCCCAGCTTCGACGAGCCGGGCGAGGAGCAGGCCGAAATCGATCCGCTCGTCGAGGAGCAGCCGGTACCGGTTGAGGCCGAGGCGGAGGAGGCGGTTCAGGTCGAAGAGGTCGCCCTCGAAGACGTCAAACCGCTGACGCTCGATGAGCTCGAGGCCATCCGCCAGGATGCCTATAACGAAGGCTTCGCCACGGGCGAGAAGGACGGTTTTCATGCCGGCCAGATCAAGGCCAAGCAGGAAGCCGACGCGGCCCTGGCGCTGAAGGTCGGCAGCCTGGAAAAACTCATGATGCAGTTGCTCGATCCGATTGCCGAGCAGGACCAGCAGATGGAAGTGGCCATGGTGCGCCTGGTCAGCCATATGGTGCGCGAGGTGATCCAGCGCGAGCTGAACAGCGATTCCAGCCAGATTCGCCAGGTCCTGCGCGAGGCGCTCAAGCTGCTGCCGATGGGGGCGGACAACGTGCGCATCCAGGTCAACCCGCAGGATTTCGAGACGATCAAGGCCCTGCGCGAGCGCCATGAGGAAAGCTGGCGCATTCTCGAGGACGAAAGCCTGCTGCCTGGCGGTTGCCGCATCGAGTCGGAGCATAGCCAGATCGACGCCAGCGTCGAGACGCGCATGGCGCAGGCACTCAAGCAATTGTTCGAGCAGCAGCGCGCGCAGAGCACTCAGCCGCCGGAAGCGGACATCAATCTGGATCTGGACCGCGACGATGCGCGTTGATCGCGTGAGCTTCGCCCGGCGTCTGGAGGGCTACAGCGATGCGATCAGCCTGCCCAGCCAGCCCATACTCGAAGGCCGCCTGCTGCGTATGGTCGGCCTCACCCTGGAGGCCGAAGGGCTGCGCGCGGCGATAGGCAGCCGCTGCCTGGTCATCAACGAAGACAGCTACCATCCGGTTCAGGTCGAGGCGGAGGTGATGGGCTTCTCCGGGGGCAAGATCTATCTGATGCCGGCGGGCAGTCTGGCGGGTATTGCGCCTGGCGCGCGCGTGGTGCCGTTGCCCGATGCCGGGCGCTTGCCCATGGGCATGTCCATGCTTGGCCGAGTGCTCGACGGCACCGGTCGCGCCCTGGATGGCAAGGGCGGGATGAAGGCCGAGGACTGGGTGCCGGTGGATGGCCCGACCATCAACCCGCTCAATCGCGACCCCATCAGTCAGCCCCTGGATGTTGGTATTCGTTCGATCAACGGTCTGCTCACCGTTGGCCGTGGTCAGCGTCTGGGCTTGTTCGCCGGCACCGGCGTGGGCAAGTCGGTGCTGCTGGGCATGATGACGCGTTTTACCGAGGCCGAGATCATCGTGGTCGGGTTGATCGGTGAGCGCGGGCGTGAGGTCAAGGAGTTCATTGACGAGATCCTCGGCGAAGAGGGTCTCAAGCGTTCCGTGGTCGTGGCTTCGCCGGCCGATGAAGCGCCGCTGATGCGTTTACGTGCGGCGCAGTACTGCACGCGCATCGCCGAGTACTTCCGTGACAAGGGCAAGAACGTTCTGCTGCTGATGGATTCGCTGACCCGCTATGCCCAGGCCCAGCGTGAAATCGCTCTGGCTATCGGTGAGCCACCAGCGACCAAGGGTTACCCGCCATCGGTGTTCGCCAAGTTGCCCAAGCTGGTCGAGCGTGCCGGCAATGCCGAAGCCGGCGGCGGTTCGATCACCGCGTTCTACACCGTGCTGAGTGAGGGTGATGACCAGCAGGACCCCATCGCCGATGCCGCGCGTGGTGTGCTCGACGGGCACTTTGTTTTGTCACGCCGTCTGGCCGAGGAGGGGCACTATCCCGCGATCGATATCGAATCCTCGATCAGTCGGGTCATGCCGCAAGTGGTGCCGCCCGAGCAGCTCAAGCAGGCGCAGCGATTCAAACAGTTGTGGTCGCGCTATCAACAGAGTCGCGATCTGATCAGTGTCGGTGCCTATGTTCCGGGCGGCGACGCGGATACCGATCAGGCCATCGCCCGCCAGCCGGTCATGGCTCAGTACCTGCGTCAGGGGTTGGATGAAAGTGTGGGCATGCCGCAGAGCCGTGAGCAACTGGCTGCCGTGCTGGGGCAATGATGGCGTTGATCAGGGTATTTTTCGTCATCGCTGAGGTCGGACATCGATGAGTCTCAGTCGCGCAAAGCGTCTGCAGCCGGTCGTCGAGATGGCAGAAAAGGCCGAGCGCGAGGCCGCGCGCCAGCTCGGGCATTGCCAGGGACTGGTCGGCCAGGCCGAAGCCAAGTTGGGTGAGCTGGAGCGTTTCCGTGGTGACTACCAGCAGCAGTGGATCAGCGAGGGCAGCAAGGGCGTTTCCGGCCAGTGGCTGATGAACTATCAGCGCTTTCTGTCGCAGCTGGAGACGGCGGTCGGCCAACAGCAGCAAAGTCTGGAGTGGCATCGCGCCAATCTGGAAAAAGTACGGGCCGTTTGGCAGCAACGCTATGCGCGTCTCGAGGGGCTGCGCAAACTGGTGCAGCGCTACATTGACGAAGCCCGATTGGCCGAGGACAAGCGCGAACAGAAACTGCTCGACGAGCTGGCGCAACGCCTGATCGACCGTGGTGAACCCTGAATAGAGGTTGTTTCGTCGCCGACCAGATGCTACACCTTCAAACGTGAATTGCCCTATCTGGCAAAGTCTCGACAAAGGAGTAGACATGGCCATTACCTCGCAGCCCTCGGCCGACGGGCAAGAGCTGACCATTGTGATTCGAGGACGCTTCGACTTCGCCTCCCACCAGGAATTTCGTGACGCCTACGAGCGCGTCAACCTGACGCCCAAGCGTTATCAGGTCGACCTGCGCGACACCAGCTATCTGGACAGTTCGGCATTGGGCATGCTGCTGCTGTTGCGTGACCATGCTGGCGGCGATTCGGCGCAGATCAGCCTGCTCAACTGCAGCAGTGACGTGCGCAAGATCCTCGCCATCTCCAACTTCGAGCAGTTGTTCAAGATCAGCTGAGCATGTCTGAGCGACTTGCCATTCTGATCGCCGAGGACAACGCGGCCGACCGCATGCTGTTGTCCACCATCGTCAACCGTCAGGGCCATCGTGTGCTTACAGCCAGTAATGGTCTGGAGGCGGTCGCCCTGTTCGAGCAGGAGCGCCCGCACTTGGTGCTGATGGATGCGCTGATGCCGGTGATGGATGGCTTCGAGGCGGCGCGTCGAATCAAGAAACAGGCCGGTGAAGCGCTGGTGCCGATCATCTTCCTCACGTCGTTGACCGAGGGCGAGGCGCTGGTGCGTTGTCTTGAGGCAGGCGGCGACGATTTTCTCGCCAAGCCCTATAACCGGGTGATACTCGAGGCCAAGATCGGGGCGATGGATCGTCTGCGCCGTCTGCACGACACGGTATTGCAACAGCGCGACCTGATCGCCCAGCACAACGAGCATCTGCTGCACGAGCAACGTGTGGCCAAGGCAGTATTCGACAAGGTGGCGCATTCCGGCTGCCTGGATGCGCCGAACATCCGCTACATGCAGTCGCCCTACGCGCTGTTCAATGGTGATTTGCTGCTGGCGGCGTACAAACCGTCTGGCGGCATGCACGTGATGCTGGGCGATTTCACCGGTCATGGTTTGCCTGCGGCTATTGGCGCTATGCCGCTGGCCGAGGTGTTCTATGGCATGACCGCCAAAGGCCATGCGCTCGCCGAGATCCTTCGCGAGATCAACGCCAAGCTAAAGCGCATCCTGCCGGTTGGGGTTTTCTGCTGTGCCACCTTGCTCAACATCAGCAGCAAGCGTGGGCTGCTCGAAGTGTGGAATGGCGGGCTGCCAGATGGCTACCTGCTGCATGGCGATGGCCGCCCGCGCCAGCCATTGGTATCCCGTCATCTGCCGCTGGGGATTCTGGAGCCAGCTGCGTTCAGTGACCGTTGCGAGGTCTATCCGCTAGCGCCAGGGGATCGCATCTTTCTGCTTAGCGACGGTGTGCTTGAGGCCAGTGATCAGCACGGCCAGCTGTTCGGTGAGGAACGCCTGCTCCGGCTGTTGGAGGCCAATCGTCAACCGCAGGCATTGTTCGAGGAAATTCAGCTGGCGCTGGCGGCGTTCCGTGGCGAGCAACAGGATGACGTCAGCATGCTTCAGGTCGGCTTGGCCGAAGACGACGAGCATCCTCGCCCACTGGCCTTTGCCGACAGCGGTCAGGGCAGCGTGATGGACTGGTCGGCCAGTTTCGAGTTTCGAGCGCTGAGCCTGCGTCACTTCAACCCACTGCCATTTTTGCTGCAGCTGCTGCTGGACGTGCGGGCGTTGCGGCCGCGTGGTGGCGAGCTGTATACCGTGCTCGCCGAGCTCTATTCCAATGCCCTGGAGCATGGGGTAATGGGGCTGGACTCCTCGCTCAAGCAGGATGCCAGCGGCTTTGCCGAGTATTATCGGGAACGACGTCTGCGTCTGGCGTCCTTGCAGGATGGCTATGTACGATTTCATTTGCAGATGCTGCCGGAAGAAGGGGGAGGGCGACTGATCGTCCGGGTCGAGGACAGTGGTCCCGGATTCGATCCGGTCACCGTCATGGCGCTTGGTGACGAAGCCCTGTGTGGTCGCGGTCTTGCCCTGGTTCGTCAGCTCAGCGACGGTTTCCAGATTGCCCCGGTGGGCCAGGGAGTCAGCGTGGAGTTTTGCTGGTCCTCTGAGGCATAATGCGACGCTGTTGTTCAGGGAGTGACCCGGTGTCCGATATCCATCTCGACGAAGCCGTCTTGGCGGCCCTGCAGGACGTCATGGAGGACGAATACCCGATTCTGCTCGATACCTTCGTGGCCGATTCTGAGGAGCGTCTGCGTCTGCTGCATGTGGCTGCGACCGAGGGGGATGCGCAGGGCCTGCGTCTGGCTGCGCACAGCTTCAAGGGCAGTTGCAGCAACATGGGCGCGGTACTGTTGGCCAGCCTGTGCAAGGAACTCGAGGACGCCGGTCGGCGCGAGGCACTGGACCTGGCCCCGGCGCTGATCGAGCAGGTCGAGCGTGAGTTCGCCATCGTGCGCATCCTGTTCAAATCCGAGCGCCAGCGTTATCGCCTCTGATGCCTTTTCACGAGTTGGCCCGTCCTTTGCTCTGATCCCGTCACGACCCATCAGACGGAGAGCGTCCATGTCCGCGTTGCCCGACCTACGCCTGCAGGCTACGCCTGAGGTGAAGAGCAAAGCGAAGCAACCGGCCAAAGCGCCGGAACCCAGCAAGAACGGTGCTTCCAGCTTTGCCGATATGTATGCCAGGGAGCGTCAGGCCAAGCCTGGCGAGCGTACTGGCAGTACCGATAAATCCAGCCAGGAGCAGAAGCCTGCTGCTTCTTCAGGAGCGGCTGACACTGCTTCTTCTGCCGCCGAGCAGCCCTCGGTTGCCGCCCCCGGCAATTCCTTGCCGACCCAGGAGGGCGTTGAAGAAGAGCTCGACCCGTTGCTGGCGATGGCACTGGGCGGTATCCAGGTGCCAGTAGAGGATGCTGCGGTCACCCAGGACTCGCCGGAGTTGCCGGCGCTGGTGATCACCGGTGCCAATGCCAGTGCTGCGGATACTGCTGAGCCAGTGCTGGAGGAAGATGTTCTCGATCCGCTGGCGCAGCTCAAGCAGCCGGCAGAAGAAGCGGGCAAGGCGCAGTTGTCGCAAGACGCTGCGATCAAGAGCACGCGGGTGGCGACCAGCACGGACTTCGCTGCGGCCATGTCCGCTATGGGCAAGGGCGAGGAGGCGGCCGAGAGCTCTGACGAGTCGGTGCTGGACCTGCCGCTGGAAAGCCTGGCCAAGGATGCCCTGGAAAGTCTCAAGGACAGCGTTCAGCCCAATCGCCCGGATCAGTTCGTCAGCAAGCTCAATGCGCTGACGCAGGCGCTCAATCATCAGGTCGGTGCCGCCCAGCGCACGCCGCTGGTGCCTGGCCAGCCGGTGGCCATGCATCAGGGGGGCTGGAGCGAGGCGGTTGTCGATCGCGTCATGTGGTTGTCCAGTCAGAACCTCAAGTCGGCTGAAATTCAACTGGACCCGGCGGAGTTGGGGCGTCTTGAGGTGCGGGTGAACCTGTCCCAGGATCAGGCCCAGGTGACGTTCGCCAGCCCCAATGCCGGGGTGCGCGAAGCGCTGGAAGGGCAGATGCATCGCTTGCGTGAGCTGTTCGCGCAGCAAGGCATGAATCTGGCCGATGCCAATGTTTCCGATCAGTCGCTTAACCGCGGCTGGCAGGGGCAGGGCGAGGGCGGTCGTGGTGGTTCTGGCTCGCGTGATGATCTGCTAGCCAGTGACGAGCTGCAGCCGGGCGTCCATCAGGAAGTGCGCAGTGAGCGTTTGACTTCTGGCCGCGGGCTGGTCGACTACTACGCATAAGTAGGGCTCAAACGCTGAGCAATGCCCGATTATCGGTGTTCCTCCGCTAGACTTGTATTCGCCCGGGTTGCCGAAAGGTGCCCGGGCGAATGCATTTTGGGTGACAGCAAGTAGCTGGCGCTGTTAAATCCGCGCCCAGAGTTAGACAAGCCTGCTCATATGCTGGCATAACACTTGCTCTTAACCCTTTGAATGCGGAAAGAACTCCGATAGTGACGGATTATTGGCATGGCTAAGAAAGAAGCGGTACCGGCTGCCGACGGACAACCCGCCGGCAAGAGCAAGCTCAAACTCATCATCCTGATTGTGGTGGGTCTGCTGCTGGCCGTTGGCCTTTCCGCGGGCGGTACCTGGTTCATTCTCAGCAAGGGTGACAAGAGCGAGGAGGCCAAACCGGCAGAGGCCGCCGCACCAGCAGCGCCAGTGCGCCAGCCGGCCATCTACCAGGATCTGATGCCTGCCTTCGTGGTCAACTTCAATTACCAGAACCGTACCCGCTACCTGCAGGTCAGCATGGCCTTGATGAGCCGTGATACCACCGGCATGGAGAAGCTCAAGGTGCATATGCCGGTATTGCGTAACCGTCTGGTGATGTTGCTGTCCGGTCAGGATTTTGCCGCGCTGCAAACGCCGTTGGGCAAGGAAATGCTTCTGCAGCAGGCGCTGGCCAGCGTGCAGGAACTGGCGCAGAAGGAAACCGGCAGCACTGTGGTCGAGCAGGTGCTGTTCACCAATTTCGTGTTGCAGTAGCGGGAGCCGAAGATGGCCGTGCAAGACCTGCTTTCCCAGGACGAGATCGATGCGCTGTTGCATGGCGTCGATGACGGCCTGGTGGAAACCGAGGACGCAGCGGAGCCGGGGAGCGTCAAACAGTACGACCTGACCAGTCAGGATCGTATCGTCCGTGGGCGCATGCCGACGCTGGAGATGATCAACGAGCGCTTTGCCCGTTATACCCGCATCAGCATGTTCAACCTGTTGCGCCGCTCGGCTGACGTCGCCGTTGGTGGTGTGCAAGTGATGAAGTTCGGCGAATACGTGCACTCGTTGTACGTGCCTACCAGCCTTAACTTGGTGAAGATGAAGCCGCTACGCGGCACCGGTCTGTTCATCCTCGACGCCAAGCTGGTGTTCAAACTGGTGGACAACTTCTTCGGCGGCGATGGGCGCCATGCCAAGATCGAAGGCCGTGAGTTCACTCCAACCGAACTGCGTGTCGTGCGTATGGTGCTCGACCAGGCGTTCGTCGACCTGCGCGAAGCCTGGCACGCGGTCATGGATATCAACTTCGAGTACGTCAACTCCGAGGTCAACCCGGCGCTGGCCAACATCGTCAGCCCCAGCGAAGTGGTGGTGGTGTCCACCTTCCATATCGAGCTCGACGGTGGTGGTGGCGATCTGCACATCACCATGCCGTACTCGATGATCGAGCCGATCCGCGAAATGCTCGATGCCGGTTTCCAATCCGATGTCGACGATCAGGACGAGCGTTGGATCAAGGCCCTGCGCGAGGACATCCTCGATGTCAGCGTGCCGCTGGCCGCCACCGTCGCCCGTCGCCAGTTGAAGCTGCGCGACATCCTGCATATGCAGCCGGGTGATGTGATCCCCGTGGAATTGCCGGACAACGTGGTCATGCGCGCCAATGGCGTGCCGACCTTCAAGGTGAAGCTGGGAGCGCACAAGGGCAATCTGGCCCTGCAGGTGCTGGAACCAATCGAACGCCAACGCTGAGGCGTTGGTAACTCTCCAGGGCTGACAAAGCCCGACGTGAACGAATAGCAGAAGCCAGGCGAGGAATCACGATGGCAGACGAAGAAAACACCTCCCCCGAGGAACAGGCACTGGCCGATGAATGGGCCGCAGCG
This sequence comes from Pseudomonas sp. YY-1, assembly GCF_002843095.1. Classification (NCBI taxonomy): domain Bacteria; kingdom Pseudomonadati; phylum Pseudomonadota; class Gammaproteobacteria; order Pseudomonadales; family Pseudomonadaceae; genus Pseudomonas; species Pseudomonas sp. YY-1. The sequence goes on from NZ_PJLX01000009.1 coordinate 123,673, forward strand.
CTGGCCGAGGCAGGTGATGCCGATCAGGACGATATCGATGCCATGCTCGCAGGGCAGGGGGCCGCTCAGGCAGCGCAACCGGCCGCACCGCGTGCACCGATGGAAGAGTTCGGCAGCGCACCGCCTCCCGGTAATCTGCCGGTCAATCTGGATGGCCCCAATCTGGATGTGATCCTGGATATTCCAGTGTCCATCTCCATGGAAGTAGGCAACACCGATATCACTATCCGTAATCTGCTGCAGCTCAATCAGGGCTCGGTGATCGAGCTGGATCGTCTGGCTGGTGAGCCGCTCGATGTGCTGGTCAACGGCACGTTGATCGCTCATGGCGAAGTGGTGGTGGTCAACGAGAAGTTCGGCATTCGCCTGACCGACGTGATCAGCCCCAGCGAACGTATCAAGAAGCTGCGCTGACCATGGCTCGTCTTCTCGCTCTGTTTCTCAGCATGCCTCTGGCGGCCATGGCTGCCGAGCCTGCCGGCAAGGCAGCGACTCCCATGGCTGGCAGCGACATAGCCGGTCAGCTCGGCCAGTTGCTGCTCGGCTTGTTGCTGGTGATCGGTTTGATCTTCCTGCTCGCCTGGCTGTTGCGCCGTGTGCAGCAACTGAACCCGAAGGGCGGGCAGGTGATCAAGCTGTTGTCGAGCCAGGCGCTCGGCCCGCGTGATCGCCTGGTGCTGGTGCAGGTAGGCAACGAGCAGATTTTGCTGGGGCTGTCCGCTGGGCGCATTACCCCGCTGCACGTGCTCAAGGAGCCAGTGCATCTGGCCGATGCCGAGCAGGCCACGCCAGAGTTCGCCCAGCGCCTGATGGAGCTGATGGGCAAGGATCAGAAGGACAAATCCTGATGCTGCGTTTGTTGCTGGTGCTGGTGCTGAGCCTCGCCGCTTCTCTGGCGTTCGCCGAGGACCCTCCTGCAGGCAATTCGCTGATCCAGACGGGCAGCAGCCCGTTGTCGATCCCCGCCATCACCCTGTCCACCGACGCCCAGGGGCAGCAGGAATACTCGGTCAGCCTGCAGATCCTGCTGATCATGACGGCGCTGAGTTTCATCCCGGCGTTCGTCATGCTGATGACCAGCTTCACGCGGATCATCATCGTCTTCTCCATCCTGCGTCAGGCGCTGGGTCTGCAGCAGACACCGTCCAACCAGATCCTGGTCGGCCTGGCGCTGTTTCTGACGATGTTCATCATGGCGCCGATTTTCGACCGGATTAACACCGATGCGCTGCAGCCTTATCTGAACGAGGAGATCGTCGCTCAGGAGGCGCTGACACGGGCAGAGGTACCAATCCGCGACTTCATGCTGGCGCAGACTCGTGAGAGTGACCTGGCACTGTTCGTTCGTTTGTCCAAGCGTACCGATCTGGCTGGTGTCGAAGACGTGCCGTTGACCATTCTGGTGCCGGCGTTCGTCACTTCCGAGTTGAAGACCGCTTTCCAGATCGGCTTCATGATCTTCATTCCGTTTTTGATCATCGACATGGTGGTCGCCAGTATCCTCATGGCGATGGGGATGATGATGCTGTCGCCACTGATCATCTCATTGCCATTCAAGATCATGCTGTTCGTCCTGGTTGACGGCTGGGCGCTGATCATGGGCACCTTGGCCGCCAGTTTCGGCACCATATAGCGAGGCCTTTGATGACTCCCGAGGTAGCGGTTGACCTGTTTCGCGAAGCGCTCTGGCTGATCGTGCTGATCGTCGGTCTGGCGGTGGTGCCAAGCCTGATTGTCGGTCTGATGGTCGCCATGTTCCAGGCTGCCACGCAGATCAACGAACAGACGCTGAGCTTTTTGCCGCGCCTGATGGTGATGCTGATCACGCTGATATGGGCCGGCCCCTGGCTGGTGAGTCAGCTGATGGAGTACACCCAGACGCTGATCCAGAACATTCCGTACCTCATCGGTTGAGGGGCTGGGCGCGATGCTGGAGTTGAGCAACGAGCAGATCAGCGGCTGGGTAGGCCAGTTTCTGCTGCCGTTGTTTCGCATCGCGGCGATGTTGATGGTGATGCCCATCATCGGTACCCAGCTGGTGCCGAACCGCGTACGCCTCTATCTGGCGCTGGCCATCAGTGTGGTGCTGGTACCGACGCTACCACCGATGCCGCAGGTCGATGCCTTGAGCCTGCGTAGTCTGCTGCTGATCCTTGAGCAGGTGCTGATCGGCGCCATGTTCGGTTTTATTCTGCAGTTGTTCTTTCATCTGTTCGCCGTCGCTGGGCAGATCATCGCCATGCAGATGGGCCTGGGGTTCGCCTCCATGGTCGACCCTACCAATGGTGTGTCGGTGCCGGTGCTTGGCCAGTTCATGCTGATGCTGGTGACCATGCTGTTTCTGGCCATCAATGGCCATCTGGTGGTGCTGGAAATTCTGGCGGAAAGCTTCGTCACGCTGCCGTCCGGGCAAGGGTTGATGGTCAATCATTACTGGGAGCTGGCTGGCAAACTGGGCTGGGTGATCGGCGCCGGCCTGTTGTTGACGCTGCCCATGGTCACCGCGCTGCTGGTGATCAACCTGGCGTTTGGCGTGATGACGCGCGCCGCGCCGCAACTGAACATCTTTTCCATCGGCTTCCCCCTGACCCTGGCCATGGGCCTGGTGATTTTCTGGGTGGGGCTTTCCGATTTCGGCAACCTGTTCCAGGCGCTGGCCAGCGAAGCCCTGCAACAGCTGAGCGAATTCGCTCTTGTGAGGTAGCGATGGCCGAAAGCGAAAGCGGCGCCGACAAGAGCGAGGAACCCACAGGCAAGCGACTTGAAGAGTCGCGCAAGAAAGGCCAGATCGCTCGCTCCAAGGAGCTCAACACGGTGGCGGTGACGCTCACCGGCACTGTCGCCCTGATCATTTTTGGCGCCTACATGGGCAATGTGTTGATGGATGTGATGCGCGGTAATTTCAGCTTGCCGCGCGATGTGCTGATGAGCGAGCGCAGCATGGCGCTTTATCTGCTGGCTTCTGGCAAGCATGCATTGCTGGCGGTTCAACCCTTTTTCATTGCGTTATTGATTGCCTCCATTGCTGGTCCCATCGCGCTCGGGGGGTGGTTGTTCTCTGCCGAGGCGCTGCAACCCAAAGCCAGCCGGATGAACCCATTGGCGGGTCTCAAGCGCATGTTCTCGGTTCAGGCACTGGTCGAGCTGATCAAGGCGCTGGCCAAGTTTCTGGTAATCCTGGCGGTGGCGCTGGTGGTGCTTTCGGTGGACCAGGACGATCTGCTGGCCATTGCCAACGAGCCCGTCGAGCCCGCCATCCTGCACAGCCTGAAGGTTGTCGGCTGGAGTGCGTTCTGGCTGTCCTGCGGGCTTATCCTGATTGCTGCCGTGGATGTGCCGTTCCAGCTTTGGAGTCACAAGCAGAAGCTGATGATGACCAAGCAGGAGGTGCGCGACGAGTACAAGGACACTGAGGGCAAGCCCGAAGTCAAAGGACGTATTCGCCAGTTGCAGCGGGAAATGGCCGAACGGCGGATGATGCAAGCCGTGCCGCAGGCTGACGTGGTCATCACCAACCCGACGCACTTCGCTGTAGCGCTCAAGTACGACCCGGAGAAGGGGAGCGCACCGGTGTTGCTGGCAAAGGGCGGCGACTTCCTGGCGCTGAAGATTCGCGAGATCGCCCAGGAGCACAAGGTGATGGTGCTGGAGTCCCCGGCATTGGCCCGTGCGGTGTATTACTCCACCGAGCTGGACCAGGAAATTCCTGCTGGCCTGTATCTGGCCGTGGCGCAGGTGCTGGCCTACGTCTATCAGCTTCGTCAGTACCAGGCCGGCAAGGGCAAGCGCCCAGGCCCGCTGCCGGACTTCCCGATCCCGGCGGATCTACGCCGCGACTCTTAGGGCGTGTAGCGCGCTGTCGTGTCACTTTTGGAACGCTTCTTGCCATGACCTCTCTAGGACGCACTTTCGCGTCAAAAGATTGAATGGCTCGGGGTAGGGACGTGGCAGTAGATCGCGCACAGTTAATCGGTGACGTACGCAGCAACCTTGCAGGTTTGCGCCATGGCAACCTGGGCATTCCGCTGCTGCTGCTGGTCATGCTCGGCATGGTCATGTTGCCGGTGCCGCCGTTTCTGCTCGATACCCTGTTCACCTTCAGTATCGCGCTTTCCATCGTCGTGTTGCTGGTCAGTATCTACGCGCTGCGCCCGCTGGATTTCGCTGTATTCCCCACCATCCTGCTGGCCGCCACGCTGCTGCGTCTGGCGCTTAACGTGGCTTCGACCCGTGTGGTGCTGCTCAATGGTCACGAAGGGCATGGCGCGGCTGGTCAGGTGATCCAGGCATTCGGTGAGGTGGTGATCGGCGGCAACTACGTGGTTGGTATCGTGGTATTCGCCATCCTCATGATCATCAACTTCGTGGTGGTCACCAAGGGCGCTGGGCGTATCTCCGAGGTGAGCGCGCGCTTCACCCTCGACGCCATGCCTGGCAAGCAGATGGCTATCGACGCCGACCTCAACGCCGGCCTGATCGATCAGAACGAAGCCAAGAAACGCCGCAGCGAGGTGGCCCAGGAGGCAGACTTCTACGGTTCGATGGACGGTGCCAGCAAGTTCGTCCGTGGCGATGCCATCGCCGGCCTGCTGATCCTGTTCATCAACCTCATCGGTGGTATAGCCATCGGCGTGCTACAGCACAGCCTGGCCTTCGCCGACGCCGGTAAGGTCTACACCCTGCTGACCATCGGTGATGGCCTGGTCGCGCAGATTCCTTCGCTGCTGCTGTCCACCGCCGCGGCGGTGATGGTGACCCGTGTTTCCAGCTCCGAAGACATGGGCGCGCAGGTCAATCGGCAGATGTTCGCGTCGCCGCGGGCGCTGGCGGTGGCGGCGGCGATCCTCATCGCCATGGGGCTGGTGCCGGGCATGCCGCACTTTTCCTTCATCAGCCTTGGTCTGGTGGCGGCCGGTGGCGCCTACTGGATCGCGCACAAGAACCGCAAGGTCAAGGAAGAAGAGGTCAAGGAGGTGCAGCGCCAGCAGGAGCTGCTGCCGGCGCAGAAGGCTCAGGAGGTCAAGGAACTGGGCTGGGACGATGTCACTCCGGTGGACATGGTCGGCCTGGAGGTAGGCTACCGCCTGATTCCTCTGGTAGACCGCAACCAGGGGGGGCAGCTGCTTGCGCGGATCAAGGGGGTGCGCAAGAAGCTGTCGCAGGAAATGGGTTTTCTCATGCCCTCGGTGCATATCCGCGACAACCTCGACTTGGCGCCCAACGCTTATCGCCTGACGCTGATGGGTGTCAGCGTGGCCGAGGCCGAGGTGTATCCGGATCGTGAATTGGCGATCAACCCCGGTCAGGTGTTCGGTCCGCTCAACGGCATCGCCGCCAAGGATCCGGCATTCGGTCTGGAGGCCGTGTGGATCGACCCCACTCAGCGCGATCAGGCGCAGTCGCTGGGCTACACCGTGGTCGACGCCAGTACCGTGGTGGCCACTCACCTCAACCAGGTCCTGCACAAGCATGCTCATGAGCTGTTGGGCCATGAGGAAGTGCAGCAACTGATGCAGTTGCTGGCCAAGAGCTCGCCGAAGCTGGCCGAAGAGTTGGTGCCTGGGCTGGTATCGCTGTCGACCCTGCTTAAGGTGCTGCAGGCGCTGTTGCAGGAGCAGGTACCGGTGCGGGACATCCGCACCATCGCCGAGGCCATCGCCAACGTCGCGCCGAAGAGTCAAGATCCCGCCGCGATGGTCGCTGCGGTACGCGTCTCGTTGGCCCGCGCCATCGTGCAAGGCATCGTGGGACTAGAGCCGGAGCTGCCTGTGATAACCCTCGAGCCAAGGTTGGAACAGATCTTGCTCAACAGTCTGCAGAAGGCCGGTCAAGGCGGTGAGGATGGCATCCTCCTCGAACCTGGCATGGCCGAGAAGCTGCAGCGTTCCCTGGTGGAAGCGGCGCAGCGCCAGGAGATGCTCGGCAAACCGGTGATTCTGCTGGTGGCCGGACCGGTCCGGGCGATGTTGTCGCGCTTCGCGCGGCTGGCGGTACCCAGCATGCACGTGCTGGCGTACCAGGAAATTCCGGACAACAAGCAGGTCACCATAGTCGCTACGGTTGGCCAGAACTGAGGTAAAGGGTCATGCAGGTCAAACGCTTCTTCGCCGCCGATATGCGGACCGCCATGAAACTGGTGCGTGATGAATTGGGCGCCGACGCCTCGATCATCGGCAATCGCCGCGTTGCCGGTGGTGTCGAGCTGACTGCTGCGCTGGATTATCAGGCGCCGACGCCGGTACGTCCGAACCCGGCGTTGGAAGCCGAGCTGCGCAAGACCCAGGCGCGCATCGCCAGCGCCCAGGCTGAGCTGAGCACGCGTGCCGAGCAGGATGCCGGCAAGGACCGTCAATTATTCGCCAATGAATCCTTGCTGGCGCCTGAGCTGCCAGCGACTCCGGTCAAACCACAGCGCCCGGTCGAGACCGCTGCGCCTGCCACGCCGGCGGTCGACCCGCGCGCGCTGGATGCCATGCGCTTCGAGCTGCATGGCTTGCGTGAGCTGATCGAAGTACAGCTGGGCTCCATTGCCTGGGGCCAGCTGCAGAATCGTCGTCCGCAGCAAGCCAATCTGTGGCGCCGCCTGCAGCGTATGGGGTTGTCTGCCGAACTGTCGCAGGCGCTGCTGAGCAAGGTGGCCGGCGTTGCCGAACCGCGTCAGGCCTGGCGTATGCTGCTGGCACATCTGGCCCATGCGATCGCTACGCCCAAGGTCGAGCCGCTGGAAGAGGGGGGCGTGATCGCCCTGGTCGGTCCGGCCGGCATGGGCAAGACCACTACGCTGGCCAAGCTGGCAGCGCGTTATGTGCTTAAGTACGGCGCGCAGCAGGTCGCTCTGGTGAGCATGGACAGCTTCCGTATTGGCGCGCAGGAACAGCTCAAGACTCTGGGGCGCATCCTCGGTGTGTCGGTGACCCAGATCGATCCGGGCCAGTCCCTGTTGCAGGCGCTTGCACCGCTGGCCAAGAAGCGCGTGGTGCTGGTCGATACCGCTGGCCTGCCGGGTAACGATCCGGCGTTGCGTCTGCAGTTGGAAAGTCTGGCCTCGGCACGCATCAAGGCGAAGAATTATCTGGTATTGGCCGCAACAAGTCAGAGCCAAGTGCTCAAGGCGGCCTACCATAGTTACAAGCGTTGTGGCCTTTCTGGCTGCATACTGACGAAGCTGGACGAAGCGGCGAGCCTGGGCGAGGTTTTAGGCCTGGCTATAGGCCAGCAACTGCCGGTAGCCTATGTGACGGACGGGCCGCGGATTCCGGATGATCTGCAGGTGCCACGCAGTCACCAGCTGGTCAGCCGGGCGGTGGGCCTGCAGGCTGCCGAGGAACCGAGTGAAGATGCCATGGCGCAGATGTTCGCCGGTCTCTATCACAATCCGGCCAAGCGGGCCGGCTGAAGCAGCGAGAATGTTGCACCCTCTCGCCACGTGGTGCGGGAGTGAACGGCCTCAATAGGTGCTTTTCAACGACCTGTAGGGCCAAGTCGAAGTTAGACAAGGTGTAGAAAGAACATGGGTATGCATCCCGTACAGGTGATTGCGGTGACTGGCGGCAAGGGTGGCGTCGGCAAGACCAATGTATCGGTCAATCTGTCCATGGCCCTGGCCGATCTCGGCCGTCGGGTAATGCTGATGGACGCTGACCTTGGCTTGGCCAACGTCGACGTTCTGTTGGGCCTGACGCCCAAACGCACCCTGGCCGATGTCATCGCGGGTGAATGCGATCTGCGTGACGTCCTGCTGCAGGGGCCGGGCGGCGTGCGTATCGTGCCGGCTGCGTCCGGTACGCAGAGCATGGTCAGCCTCACGCCGATGCAGCACGCCGGCTTGATCCAGGCGTTCAGCGACATCAGCGAAAATCTTGACGTGCTGGTGATCGACACCGCCGCTGGCATCGGTGATGCGGTGGTCAGCTTCGTGCGTGCCGCGCAGGAGATCCTCGTGGTGGTCTGCGATGAGCCGACCTCGATTACCGACGCCTACGCGCTGATCAAGCTGCTCAACCGTGACCATGGCATCAGCCGCTTCCGCGTGCTGGCCAATATGGCCCACAGCCCGCAGGAAGGACGCAATCTCTTTGCTAAGCTGACCAAGGTGACGGATCGTTTCCTCGATGTCGCCCTGCAGTATGTCGGTGCCGTGCCCTACGACGAATGTGTGCGCAAGGCCGTGCAGAAACAGCGCGCTGTCTATGAAGCCTTCCCTCGCTCCAAGTGCGCCCTGGCGTTCAAGGCGATAGCTCAGAAGGTAGATACCTGGCCGTTACCGGCCAATCCCCGTGGTCATCTGGAGTTTTTCGTCGAGCGTCTGGTGCAACAACCGACCGCAGACTCGGCCGTATGACAGCAGCCTCTGGACTTCGTATGTACAACAAGGCTCAGGCGCAGGACTCCCAGCACCAACTGATCGAGCGCTATGCGCCGCTGGTCAAACGCATCGCCTACCACCTGTTGGCCCGTCTACCGGCCAGCGTGCAGGTCGATGATCTGATCCAGGCCGGCATGATCGGTTTGCTCGAAGCCTCGCGCAAATACGACTCCAGCAAGGGCGCCAGTTTCGAGACCTTCGCCGGTATCCGCATTCGCGGCTCCATGCTCGATGAGGTGCGCAAGGGCGATTGGGCGCCGCGTTCGGTGCACCGCAACAGCCGCATGGTCAGCGATGCCATTCGTGTGGTTGAGGCAAGAACCGGGCGTGACGCTAAAGATCACGAGGTTGCGGCCGAACTCCAATTGAGTCTGGAGGATTACTACGGCATTCTTGGCGACACTTTGGGCAGCCGCCTGTTCAGTTTCGACGACCTGTTGCAGGACGGCGAGCACGGCGGGTTGCACGAAGACGCCGGGCACAACCACCTCGAACCTTCGCGGGACCTCGAAGACGAACGCTTCCAGGCGGCTTTGGCCGATGCCATCGCCGGTTTGCCGGAGCGTGAACGTCTGGTGCTGGCGCTGTATTACGATGAAGAACTGAACTTGAAGGAAATCGGTGAAGTGCTGGGGGTTAGCGAGTCACGCGTGAGCCAGTTGCACAGCCAGTGCGCGGCGCGTTTGCGCTCGCGGCTGAGTGAATGGCGCGCAGGCTGAACGCGGCGTGCTCGCAGGCGCAAACGGTTTCACGATTAAAGGACGTAGTTGCAAGCGCAATACGTTTGGGACTGTACGGAGGTCGACTTGGACAAGAACATGAAAATCCTCATCGTTGACGATTTCTCGACGATGCGACGGATCATCAAGAACCTCTTGCGGGACTTGGGTTTCACCAATACCGCAGAAGCCGATGACGGCACCTCGGCGCTGCCGATGCTGCAAAGCGGCAGCTTCGACTTTCTGGTGACCGACTGGAACATGCCCGGAATGACTGGCATCGACCTGCTACGTGCCGTGCGTGCCGACGAGCGTCTCAAGCACCTGCCGGTGCTGATGGTGACTGCTGAAGCCAAACGCGATCAGATCATCGAGGCGGCTCAGGCCGGTGTGAATGGTTACGTGGTCAAACCCTTCACCGCTCAGGTGCTGAAGGAAAAGATCGAGAAGATCTTCGAGCGAGTCAACGGCTGATGCCAGCCGCGAGGGTGCTATGGAACACGATGACTCCACGCTGGGTGACCTCGAGTCGACCCTGAAAAACAACGCCCGCGATCTGGTCGATAGCCTTGAACAAGGTAACTTCGGCGCCGCGGTGCAACTGATCAACGAGCTCAACAAGGTCCGTGATCGCGGGCTGTATCACGAGGTCGGCAAACTGACCCGTGAACTGCATAACGCCATTGTCAATTTCCAACTCGATCCGCGTATGCCGCATGCCCAGGAGTTGTCGCAGATCGCCGACGCTACCGAGCGTCTGAACTACGTCGTGACCATGACCGAGAAGGCCGCCAACCGGACCATGGATCTGGTCGAGCAGAGCGCGCCGCTGGTCAATGATCTGAGCGATGAAGCGCAGAGCCTGAGCGTCGAATGGGGCCGCTTCATGCGCCGCGAGATCGGTGCCGACGGCTTCCGTGAGCTGGCCAAGCGGGTCGAGCTGTTCCTCGCCCGTAGCGAGCGAGATGGCGCCAAACTTTCCGGTCACCTCAATGACATTCTGCTGGCGCAGGACTATCAGGACCTTACCGGTCAGGTGATCAAGCGTGTCACCCAGCTGGTGACCGAAGTGGAAAGCAATCTGCTGAAATTGATGCTCATGGCCAGCCAGGTCGACCGTTTTGCGGGTATCCGGCACGACCACGAAGAGCTGCGTAGCGAACAAGAAAAATCAAAAGAGCCATCGCGGGGTGAAGGTCCGCAGATTCATGCCGATAAGCGTGATGACGTTGCCTCCAACCAAGACGATGTCGACGACCTGCTGTCCAGCCTAGGGTTCTAAGGAGCACACAATATGAGCTTCGGCGCCGATGAAGAGATCCTCCAGGATTTCCTGGTAGAGGCCGGCGAGATTCTCGAACAGTTGTCCGAACAATTAGTCGAGCTGGAAAGCCGACCGGACGACATGAACCTGCTCAACGCCATCTTCCGCGGTTTCCACACCGTCAAGGGCGGAGCGGGTTTCCTCCAGCTCAACGAGCTGGTGGAGTGCTGCCATATCGCCGAAAACGTCTTCGACATCCTGCGCAAGGGTGAGCGTCGCGTCGATTCGGAGCTGATGGATGTGGTGCTCGAGGCTCTTGATGCAGTAAACGGCATGTTCGGCGAGGTGCGTGAGCGCCGCGAGCCGACACCCGCGTCGCCTGAGCTTCTGGCGGCACTGTCACGCCTGGCCGAACCGGGCGGCGCCGAAGCGGCTCCTGCGCCGGTGCAGCAGGCCGAACCAGAACCCGCACCAGAGCCTCAGCCAGCTGCGCCGTCGGCCTCCGCGGGCGACATCACTGACAGCGAATTCGAGCAACTGCTCGATGCGCTGGGTGACGCGCCGGCTACAGCTCCGAGCGCCGAAGTCAGTACCAGCGATGAGATCACCGATGACGAGTTCGAGTCGCTGCTCGATCAGTTGCACGGCAAAGGGCAGTTTGCCGGCGCTGTCGAGGCGCCTGCCTCCACGGTAGTCGCTTCTGTGCCTGCTGGTGCAGCGGCAGGCGATGACATTACCGACGACGAATTCGAAGCACTGCTTGATCAACTGCATGGCAAGGGTCAGTTCTCTGCGACGACCGAAGCCGCGGCGCCAGTCGCTGCCGCTGCGCCAGCCCCGGCTGGCGACGAGATTACCGATGACGAGTTCGAGTCCTTGCTCGACCAGTTGCACGGCAAGGGCAAGTTCGTCCCGCCCAGCGAGCCTGCACCTGTAGTCGCTGAGAAACCGGCTGCTGCGCCCAAGGCCGCGGCACCAGCAGCCAAGCCAGCTGCGGCCAAGGCTGAAGCTGCCGCACCGCGTGCCGCGGCGCCGGCCCCAACCCCGGCAGCGGCGGAGAAGGCCCCTGCCAGCGAAGCCGAAACCACCGTACGGGTCGATACCGCACGCCTCGACGAGATCATGAACATGGTCGGCGAGCTGGTGCTGGTGCGTAACCGTCTGGTGCGTCTGGGCCTCAACAGCGGCGACGAGGCCATGTCCAAGGCGGTGTCGAACCTCGACGTGGTCACCGCGGATCTGCAGACCTCGGTGATGAAGACCCGCATGCAGCCGATCAAGAAGGTCTTCGGCCGCTTCCCGCGCCTGGTTCGCGACCTTGCGCGCAACCTGAAGAAAGAGATCAACCTCGAACTGGTGGGCGAGGAAACCGACCTCGACAAGAACCTGGTCGAGGCGCTGGCCGACCCGCTGGTGCACTTGGTGCGCAACGCCGTCGACCACGGCGTGGAAACCCCGGAAGAGCGCGAGAAAGCCGGCAAGGCACGCGCTGGCCGCGTGGTGCTGTCCGCTGAGCAGGAAGGTGACCACATCCTGTTGTCGATCACCGATGACGGCAAGGGTATGGACGCTGATGTGCTGCGTGCCAAGGCCGTGGAGAAAGGCCTGCTGGACAAGGACGCGGCTGATCGCCTCAACGAGTTCGAATGCTACAACCTGATCTTCGCCCCGGGCTTCTCGACCAAGACCGAGATCTCCGATGTGTCCGGCCGCGGTGTTGGCATGGACGTGGTGAAGACCAAGATTTCCCAGCTCAATGGCACGGTCAACGTGTTCTCGCAGAAGGGGCAGGGCTCGAAGATCATCATCAAGGTGCCGCTGACCCTGGCGATCATGCCGACCCTGATGGTGATGCTGGAGAACCAGGCCTTCGCCTTCCCGCTGGTCAACGTCAACGAGATCTTCCACCTCGACCTGTCGCGCACCAATGTGGTTGATGGCCAGGAAGTGGTGATCGTGCGCGACAAGGCGCTGCCGCTGTTCTATCTCAAACGTTGGCTGGTGCCGCAGGCCTTCCACGAAGGTCAGCGCGAGGGCCATGTGGTGATCCTCACCGTCGGTAGCCAGCGCATCGGCTTTGTCGTCGATCAATTGGTCGGGCAGGAGGAAGTGGTAATCAAACCGCTGGGCAAGATGCTGCAAGGCACGCCCGGGATGTCCGGCGCCACGATCACTGGCGATGGACGCATCGCGTTGATTCTCGACGTACCGAGCATGCTCAAGCGCTACGCTCGACGTTTCTGATGTTTCGCGGCGCGGGTCATGGCTTCGCGCCGTCTAGGAGTGTGTATGGCTGTTAAGGTTCTGGTGGTGGACGACTCCGGTTTCTTCCGCCGGCGCGTTTCAGAAATTCTGTCTGCTGACCCCAGTATTCAGGTTGTGGGCACGGCCACCAATGGGCGGGAAGCCATCGATCAGGCGTTGGCGCTCAAGCCCGACGTGATCACCATGGATTACGAGATGCCGATGATGGACGGCATCACTGCGGTTCGAAACATCATGCAGCGGTGCCCGACGCCAGTGTTGATGTTCTCTTCGCTGACCCACGAAGGCGCCCGCGTGACGCTCGATGCGTTGGACGCCGGTGCGGTGGATTTTCTGCCGAAGAACTTCGAAGACATCTCGCGTAACCCTGAGAAGGTCAAGCAGATGCTCTGTGAGAAGGTGCATAGCATCGCGCGCAGCAACCGTCGTTTCAGCTCGGCTGCGGTGGCTCCGGCGCCGACTGCGGCGAGTCCGAGTGCGGCGCCGATTAGTCGTCCGGCCGTTTCAACGCGGCCTGCTGTGCCGGCTCCCGCTGCTCCTGCGCGTCCCGCAGCATCGTCTGCTGGCGCAGCGCCTTCGTCATCAGCGCCCAAGCGCAAAGCTTACAAACTGGTGGCCATTGGTACCTCTACCGGTGGCCCGGTGGCGCTGCAACGTGTGTTGACCCAATTGCCAGCCAACTTCCCGGCACCGCTGGTGCTGATCCAGCACATGCCAGCGGCCTTCACCAAGGCCTTCGCCGAGCGCCTGGACAAGCTGTGTCGCATTCAGGTCAAGGAGGCTGAGGACGGCGATATTCTGCGCCCTGGCCTGGCGCTGCTGGCGCCTGGGGGCAAGCAGATGATGGTTGATGCGCGCGGCGCGATAAAGATCCTGCCGGGTGACGAGCGTCTCAACTACAAACCCTGCGTCGATATCACCTTCGGCTCGGCCGCCAAGTCCTATGGCGACAAGGTGCTGGCGGTGGTGCTGACCGGCATGGGCGCCGACGGCCGCGAGGGCGCGCGCCTGCTCAAGCAGGGCGGTAGTCAGGTGTGGGCGCAGGACGAGGCCAGTTGCGTGATCTATGGCATGCCCATGGCCGTGGTCAAGGCCAACCTGGCGGATGCTGTCTATGGCCTGGATGACATCGGCCGGCACCTGACCGAGGCTTGCCAGTGACCCAGGCTAAGTGTGGAACCTTCGCATGGATGTACTGAGCCTAATCGGCGTCATCCTGGCGTTCGTCGCCATTCTGGGCGGCAATTACCTGGAGGGGGGTAATGCCGGGGCGTTGCTCAACGGTCCGGCGGCACTGATCGTCATCGGTGGCACGCTGGGCGCGGCTTTTCTGCAGGCGCCGGTGCAGGTGTTCAAGCGTGCCATGAGCATCATGCGCTGGATATTTTTCCCGCCGCGTATCGATCTGGTCGGTGGCATCAATCGTGTGACCGGCTGGAGCATGGTGGCGCGCAAGGAAGGCCTGCTCGGCCTCGAGGCGGTGGCCGATGCTGAGCCTGACCCTTATGCGCGCAAAGGCCTGCAGTTGCTGGTCGATGGCGCCGAGCCGGAGTCCATTCGCAGCATTCTCGAGGTCGATCTCTACACTCAGGAGGCCCGTGATATCCAGGCTGCCAAGGTGTTCGAGAGCATGGGCGGCTATGCCCCGACCATTGGCATCATCGGCGCGGTAATGGGCCTTATCCATGTGATGGGCAACCTGGCTGATCCCAGCATGCTCGGCAGTGGCATTGCCGTGGCGTTCGTCGCCACCATCTACGGTGTCGGTTTTGCCAACCTGCTGCTGCTACCGATGGGCAACAAGCTCAAGTCCATCGCGCTGCGCCAGTCGCGTTACCGCGAGATGCTCCTCGAAGGCATCCTGTCCATCGCCGAGGGTGAGAACCCGCGTTCCATCGAACTGAAGCTGCAAGGCTTCATGGACTGATGGAGGTATGGCATGGCGCGCAGGCGGCATCATGAAGAGCACGAGAATCACGAGCGTTGGTTGGTCTCCTATGCCGACTTCATCACCTTGCTGTTCGCCTTTTTCGTGGTGATGTACTCGATTTCCTCGATCAACGAAGGCAAGTACAAGATTCTCTCGGAGTCACTGACGGGCGTGTTCAACCAGCCTGATCGCTCGATCAAGCCTATTCCGGTCGGCGAGGAGCGGCCGCGTACCAGCGAGCCTGATAACACCTCGATGGACGACCCCGGCTCGGATTCGACCCTGCAGAGCATTGCCTCCAGTGTGCGCGAAGCATTTGGCGAGCTGATTCAGAGCGAGCAGTTGACTGTGCGTGGCAACGAGATGTGGATCGAGATCGAGCTCAGCTCCAGTCTGTTGTTTCCCAGTGGTGATGCCATTCCGAACAATCAGGCGTTCGACATCATCGAGAAAGTCGCCAAGATTCTGGCGCCGTATCAGAATCCGGTTAAGGTGGAGGGGTTCACCGACAACCTGCCGATCCAGACCGCCCTTTACCCGACCAACTGGGAGTTGTCTTCGGCGCGTGCGGCGAGCATCGTGCGTATGCTGGCCATGGATGGCGTCAACCCTTCACGTCTGGCGGCCGTCGGTTACGGTGAATTCCAACCGGTGGCAGACAATGCCACCGCCGAGGGCAGGGGACGTAATCGCCGCGTCGTGCTGGTGATTTCGCGCAACCTCGACACGCGACGTGGCGCTGGCAGTACCGCGACTCAGCAGTCAGAGGCTGGCACGCAACCTGCACCAGCGTCTGCGTCGGGGGTTCCACAGTCGTGAGCCGTCAAATCCCAGTCGCCTGCTGTGTGCGTGCGACAGCCATTCTCGGCCTGAGCGCCTCTTGCCGGGAGGATGAGAGAAAATGAAAGTTTGGGCAGTAGCCAACCAAAAGGGCGGGGTCGGCAAGACCACCACCTCCATCGCCCTGGCAGGCCTGTTGGCCGATGCCGGCAAGCGTGTGGTCGTGGTCGATCTCGATCCGCATGGGTCGATGACCAGTTACTTCGGTCATGATCCCGATGCGCTGGAGCACAGTTGCTTCGATCTGTTCCTGCACCAGGGCAACGTGCCGCAGGGCCTGCCCAAGCAACTGCTGCACAGCACCAGTCACGAGAATATCTCCCTGTTGCCGTCGAGCACCGCGCTGGCCACGCTCGAGCGCCAGTCGCCGGGGCAGAATGGTCTGGGTCTGGTGATAGCCAAGAGCCTGGCGCAACTGTGGGAAGATTTCGATCACGCCATCATCGACAGCCCGCCCTTGCTCGGCGTGCTGATGGTCAATGCCCTGGCCGCCAGCCAGCAACTGGTGATTCCGGTGCAGACCGAGTTCCTCGCAGTGAAAGGCCTGGAGCGCATGATCACCACGCTGGCGATGATCAATCGTTCGCGCAAGCAGGCCTTGCCTTACACCATCGTGCCGACGCTGTTCGACCGCCGCACCCAGGCGTCCATGAGTACGCTGCGGGTACTGCGCAATACGTACCCTGAGCACCTGTGGCCGGCTTACATTCCGGTCGACACGCGCTTGCGTGATGCCAGCCGGGCAGGGCGCACGCCCTCGCAGTTCGATGCCGGCAGCCGTGGTGTGATCGCCTATCGTGCGCTGCTCAAGCATCTGTTGAGTCATCAGCCGGCGGCGCAGGTGGCTTGAAATGAGCGTCTGTGTTGAACTGCGACACTCAAGTCGGAGCATGCCGCGGCCGATAGGCTGTCAAGATCTTATTCCGGGTTCCAGTCATGAGTCGTAACCTCGCCACCGCTACGCGTTCCCAGCTGGCTCTGCAGTCCTACCTCGATGGGCTGCTGCAGGAAGCTGCCGCCGAACTGGAGATGTCCGTCAGCCTCGACGAATTCGAGGCTGCAGTGCTCGAGGAGCAAGTGCGCGATGCGCGGCTGGTCGAGCCAGTGGTACTCGCTAGCGTGATCGAACCGCAGGTACAGGCGGACGTTACGCCGGTCGAGTTACTCGCGCCGATACAGGCTCCGGTCATCGATGAGGCACTGCCAGTAGTTGCTCCCGCTGCCGAGCTGGCGCCGCAGTCGGCTGCGCTCCTGGCCGATGGTCGTCCTGCCTGGGCCGAGGAGCCGTTCGAATGCCTGCTGTTCGACGTTGCCGGGTTGACCCTGGCCGTGCCGCTGATTTGCCTGGGCTCGATCTATCCGCTCGAAGGCCAGGAGCTGACTCCGCTGTTTGGTCAGCCGGACTGGTTTCTCGGCATCCTGCCGAGCCAGGCCGGTAACCTGAAGGTATTGGATACCGCCCGTTGGGTGATGCCAGACCGTTACCGAGAGGACTTCCGCGAGGGTCTGCAGTACGTGATTTCGGTGCAGGGCTACGAGTGGGGGTTGTCGGTGCATCAGGTCAGCCGTTCGATTCGCCTGGACCCGAGCGAGGTCAAGTGGCGCAGCCAGCGTACCCAGCGTCCCTGGTTGGCTGGCACGGTGATCGAGCACATGTGCGCGCTGCTCGACGTGGCGGCATTGGCTGAACTGATCGCCAGCGGTGGGGCGAAGCGCCTGAATGGCGGAAAACTGCATTGAGAATTGGTGGGCCTGTGCCAACGGGCTCTATAGTTGATGACAAGCGGGTCGACCCGCGCATGCCGCACTGAGCGGTTTTTGACGAGGCTAGGGACATGAAGAAAAGTTCTGCACAAGGTGCCGAAGATCCGATTCTGCAGTGGGTGACCTTTCGCCTGGACAACGAGACCTACGGCATCAACGTGATGCAGGTGCAGGAAGTCCTGCGTTACACCGAGATCGCTCCGGTGCCGGGTGCACCGAGCTACGTGCTGGGCATCATCAACCTGCGCGGCAATGTGGTCACCGTGATCGATACCCGCCAGCGTTTCGGCCTGGGTTCGGCGCCGGTCACCGATAACACCCGTATCGTCATCATCGAAGCGGACAAGCAAGTGGTCGGCATTCTGGTCGATAGCGTGGCCGAAGTGGTCTACCTGCGTCAGTCCGAGATCGAGACTGCACCGAACGTCGGCAATGACGAGTCGGCCAAGTTCATTCAGGGCGTGTGCAACAAGAACGGCGAACTGCTGATTCTGGTCGAGCTGGACAAGATGATGTCCGAGGAAGAGTGGTCGGAGCTGGAGAGCATCTGAGCCATGTCCGAATTCGCCATGCTTGCCGCGGCCCTGGCCTTCGTGGCGCTGCTATGCGTGGCCTTGGGCATCGTCTGCAAAGGCCTGTACCGCAACCAGCAACGCCTGCTGGACGAACAGGCCAAGCGTGACGCCGTGCGCGATGCGCGGATCAGGGAGCTGAGTAAACGTCTCGACGCCTACCTGACCGGCAGCATTCGCATGGGCGAAGAGCTGCATGAGCTGCGCCGTGTGGTGGCGCCGCTGCCGGACAAGGTCAGCCAGATCGAGCAGCGCGATCCCAACAGTCTGTCCTTCACCCAGGCCGCTCGCCTGGTTGGCATGGGCGCCAGCGTCGACGATCTCACCCAGTCCTGCGGCCTCAGCACGGCCGAGGCCGAGCTGATCAGCCGGCTGCATCGACCCAAGAAAGCCTAAGCGCTGCGGCCGCGAAGCTCTTTCTGCCGGTCACTCAACGCGTTCTGGCGGGTTCCCATTAATCGGCAGCCGGCCCACTCAGGCGGGGGAGTGGCGGGGTGACGTCGCGCTCGCTTTCCTGTGCCGGAGTGAAACCCTCCGGTGTCTTGCCCTGCAGGTGCCAGGCGAAGGCGATGATCTCGGCAATGCAGCGATACAGCGCGTCAGGAATGGCATCGCCCAGTTCGAGGCGCGCCAGCAGACGCACCAACTCGGCATTTTCATAGATCGGTACTTCGTATTCGCGAGCGATGGCGAGGATGGCTTCGGCCAGTTCGTCATCACCCTTGGCGCTGAGTATCGGTGCGTTGTGCCTGTCATAGTTGAGGGCGATGGCCTGACGCGCTTCGGACTGCGGCTTGCGGCTCATGCGGTTTCGTCCACCCAGCGTTGTTCCAGCGAGGTTTTCGGTCCTTGCGGCGGCATGCCCTGGCTGCAGGCCAGTTCGCCAACCTCCAGTCCTGCGGCTAGCAGGCGCTCACGCAGGTTGCCCAGCTCGGCGGTGATCAGCGATGCGGTAGCGGCGTGTTCGGCCCACAGTTGGCTGGAGAGGCTGCCGCGCAGTAGTTGGGCGCGAACCTGCAGCGGGCCAAGATGATCAAGGTCGAAGGCCAGTTCCACGCGCCAGAGCGTTTCTTTCTGCTCCGCTTTCTCCGCTTTGCCACTGTCTTCGCGCTGCAGTTTGATCTGCAGTGGAATCACTTCCTGCTGGTGGCGCATGGGCAGCTCCAGCTGCCAGGTGGTCAGCAGGTTGCCGTTGGCATCCACCTGGGTTTGCGCCAGGCTCGATAGCTGATGGGTCTGCAGCCGTGAGACGGCTGCAGCGGCGAGCTTCAGCAGGGTTTCCAGGTCGGCTTCGCCGTCCATGTTCTGCAGCAAGCGCGAGGGCAGGGGAAAGGTCAGCGCCTGTTGGCGTGCCGCCCCGGTAGCGCCTGCGCCGAGCAGTTGCCGAGCCAGGTTGGGCAGGTTCTGGTTGAGGGCGTTCTGCAGGCCGGCAAGGGGGCCGGAGACACCTGGCAGTTGCGGCATCAGCTGGGCGATCAGGCGCAGCAGGTTGGCCTTCAGGTCCTGCGGCAATGAGCCGGTCTGGCCCTGCAGCAGTTTGGCTTCGAGCAGCACACCGCTGCCTTCGAGTGCCTGCGCCAGGCCTTTGGCGGTACTCAGCTGGGTGCTATCGGGGAGGGCTGCAAGCAGCTTGTCGATACTGCCGCGTAGCGCCTCATCGCCACCGCTCAGGTTCTGCAGGCCCTTGAACAAGCCCTCCAGCGAGGCCTGACGATTCTGCTGGGCGGCCAGTTGCTGGCCCAGCACCAACTGATCCAGGCGGCCGCTGAGCGGCAGAAAGGCGAGGCTCTGGCTGCCTTGTACCTGCGCGCTGAGCAGGCTGCCGAGCGGCAGATTCAAGGGGCTGTCGATGGCCAGCTTGTTGCCCGCCAGCGGAGTGTTGAGCAGGTTGACCACCAGGCGATAGATCGTCTGCGCATTCTGTGTCGGCAGCGGAGCGTTGCTGACGACCTTGCCCTGCACCAGTGTGCCGGGCGGCAGTTGCTGCAGGTCGAGGCTGGTCAGCGGCTTGTCACCGCCAGCCTGCAAGGCCAGCGCCAGGCGAGTCTCGGACAGTGCGGTGACCACCAGCGCGCTGCCCTGGGCCAGTGGCCTGGGGCTTTCGGCTTGCAGAGTCGCCTGTTTGCCACCGGCGAGGGTCAGTTTGAGCAGCAGCTGGAAGCTGTGCGCTTGTTCGCGAATTGCCACGACTTCGGCCTTGGCGCTTTCGCCGGCCGCCAGCATGCCTTCCAGTGGTTGCAACAGGCGCACAGCCATGTCTGCGGCGGTCGCAGTGTTGCGAATCACCGGCGCGGAAGGGGGAAGTGGGCGTGGGCTGCTGATTTCGCTCATGGGCTCTCACGTGTCTGATGGCGCACTGCTTCACGAGTACAGCCTACGGCCGATTTGCTTGCGACAGATTAACACCCTGTCGAAAATGCTGACTGCGGGGACAGTGGCGCGCCATGTATAATGCCGCCCCGCTGCGCATAGTAGTTCCGGCACGCGTCAGTATAGCGGCCGGAGCACCGTCGACTTTAACCCTGCCAGGTATCGATGACCCGTCCCGTTCCCCTTCTCGAAGCCGTGGCGCTCAGCTGTGAGCGGGACTGGCGCATGCTCTTCGAGCAGTTGCACTTCGCCCTGCAGCCGGGCGACATGTTGCAGATCAGCGGCCCCAACGGCAGCGGCAAGACCAGCTTGCTACGGCTGATCGCGGGCCTGCGTCAGCCGACCTCCGGTGACATCCTCCTGCAGGGCCGGACTCTGGCCGAGCAGCGCAGCGAGTTGGCGCGCAACCTGTTGTGGATTGGCCATGCCGCCGGCATCAAGGGCCTGCTAAGCGCCGAAGAGAACCTGGCCTGGCTCTGCGCGCTGCATCGCCCGGCCAGTCGCGAGGCGATCTGGCAGGCGCTGGAAGCGGTCGGTTTGCGCGGTTTCGAGGACGTTCCCTGTCATACCCTGTCGGCCGGCCAACAGCGCCGCGTCGCGCTGGCGCGTCTTTATCTGGCCGATACGCCGCCGTTGTGGGTGCTCGATGAACCTTTCACCGCACTGGACAAGAGTGGCGTGGCGCAACTCGAAGCGCACCTGGCCGGCCATTGCGAACGTGGTGGCGTCGTGGTGCTGACCACTCACCACAGTCTGCAGCGCACACCGGCGACCTATCGCGACCTGGATCTGGGGCAATACGCCGCATGAGCAACGTTTTCACACAGCTGCTGTCGCGCGAAATGCGCCTGCTCGCTCGCCGCCCATCCGATCTGGCCAACCCCCTGGTGTTCTTCGCCATCGTCATCGCGCTGTTCCCGCTGGCGGTGGGACCAGAGACGCAATTGTTGCAAACCCTTTCCCCTGGCCTGGTCTGGGTTGCGGCGCTTTTGGCCGTGCTGCTCTCGCTGGACGGGCTTTTCCGCAGTGATTTCGAGGACGGCTCGCTCGAACAGTGGGTCCTTTCGTCGCACCCCCTGCCTCTTCTGGTGTTGGCCAAGGTGCTGGCACACTGGCTGTTCAGTGGGTTGGCGCTGGTGCTGCTGGCGCCCTTGCTGGCGCTGATGCTCGGCTTGCCTGGGCGTTGTCTGCCGGTGCTGCTGATTTCCCTGCTGCTCGGCACCCCGGTGCTGAGCCTGCTCGGTGCGGTGGGCGCGGCGCTCACCGTCGGTCTCAAGCGCGGCGGTCTGCTGCTGGCGCTGTTGATTCTGCCGCTGTACATCCCGGTGCTGATTCTTGGCAGCGGGGCGTTGCAGGCGGCCCTGCAAGGACTGCCGGCGACCGGCCATCTGTTATGGCTGGCCAGCCTCACTGCATTGGCGGTGACCCTGACACCTTTTGCGATTGCCGCCGGTCTGACCATCAGCGTCGGCGAATAACAACGAACCGTGATTGACCTCTGAACCGGGCAACCGCCGGATCAGGCCTGAATAATGAGTCGAGCATGAACTGGACGTGGTTTCACAAATGGGGTTCGCCCAAGTGGTTCTATGAGATGAGCGGCCGCTGGCTGCCCTGGCTCAGCATCGCTGCCGTGTTGCTGATCGCCGCTGGCCTGATCTGGGGCCTGGCGTTCGCGCCGCCTGATTACCAGCAGGGCAACAGCTTTCGCATCATCTACATCCACGTTCCTGCCGCCTTTCTCGCTCAGTCCATCTACGTGACCCTGGCTATTGCTGGCCTGGTCGGCCTGGTCTGGAAGATGAAGCTGGCCGACGTCGCCGTGCAACAGGCTGCCCCCATCGGCGCCTGGATGACCGCTATTGCGCTGCTTACCGGCGCCATCTGGGGCAAACCGACCTGGGGCACCTATTGGGTGTGGGATGCGCGCCTGACCTCGATGCTGATCCTGCTGTTCCTCTACTTCGGCGTGATCGCCCTGGGCAACGCCATCAGCAACCGCGACAGCGCCGCCAAGGCCTGCGCCGTGCTGGCCATCGTCGGTGTGGTCAACATTCCGATCATCAAGTACTCGGTGGAGTGGTGGAACTCGCTGCACCAGACCGCCACCTTCAAGATCACCGAAAAGCCGGCGATGCCGGTGGAAATGTGGCTGCCGCTGCTGCTGGCGGTGTTGGGTTTCTACTGTTTCTTCGGTGCCGTGCTGCTCTATCGCATGCGCCTGGAAGTGCTCAAGCGCGAAGCGCGCAGCAGCTGGGTGAAAGCCGAAGTACAGGCGCTGGTGGAGGGCAAGGCATGAGCTTTTCTTCCTTTTCCGAATTCCTTGCCATGGGTACCCATGGCCCCTACGTCTGGAGCGCCTACGGCATCAGCCTGGCGATCCTGGCGTTGAATGTGGTGCTGCCGATCCTGGCGCGCCGCCGTTACCTGCAAGACGAGGCGCGCCGTTTGCGCCGGGAGAAGTCGAAGTGAATCCGGTTCGCAAGAAACGCCTGTATATCGTTCTGGCCATCCTCTGCGGCGTCAGCATCGCCGTTGCGCTGGCGCTGACCGCGCTGCAGGAGAACATCAACCTGTTCTACACCCCGAGCCAGATCGCCAATGGCGAGGCGCCGGTCGATACCCGCATCCGTGCCGGCGGCCTGGTGGAAGAGGGCTCGGTGAAGCGTTCCGCCGATACTCTGGAAGTCGACTTCGTCGTCACCGACGGCGCTCACGGCGTGACCATTCGCTACCACGGCATCCTCCCGGATCTGTTCCGTGAAGGGCAGGGCATCGTCGCCCTGGGCCGGGTCAATGAAGAGGGCGTGCTGGTAGCCGACGAGGTGCTGGCCAAGCACGACGAGAATTACATGCCGCCTGAAGTCATGCAGGCGCTGGAAAAGAGCGGAATGATGCAGAAGCACAATGAGGCCAAAGCCGCCAAACAGGGCTATCAGCAGGAGAGTGCACAATGATCCCCGAGCTCGGCCATCTGGCGATGATCCTGGCGCTGTGCCTGTGTCTGGTACAGGCGACGCTGCCGCTGATCGGTGCCTGGCGTGGTGACCACCAGTGGATGAGCCTGGCGCAGCCGGCAGCCTGGGGTCAGTTCGCCTTTTTGCTGTTCTCCTTCATCTGCCTGACCTATGCCTTCATGGTCGACGATTTTTCCGTCGCCTACGTGGCCAACAACTCCAACAGCGCGCTGCCCTGGTACTACAAGTTCAGCGCGGTGTGGGGTGCACACGAAGGCTCCTTGCTGCTGTGGGCCTTGATCCTGGCCGGCTGGACCTTCGCCGTGGCGATCTTCTCGCGCCACCTGCCGGAAGAGATGCTTGCACGCGTGCTGGCGGTGATGGGCATGATCAGTGTCGGCTTCCTGTTGTTCCTGATCGTTACCTCCAACCCCTTCGAGCGCCTGCTGCCGAACTCGCCGGTTGATGGCCGCGACCTCAACCCGCTGCTGCAGGACTTCGGCCTGATCGTGCATCCGCCGATGCTGTACATGGGCTATGTCGGCTTCTCGGTGGCCTTCGCCTTCGCCATTGCCGCCTTGCTTGGCGGCAAGCTGGACGCCGCCTGGGCGCGCTGGTCGCGTCCGTGGACCATCATCGCCTGGGCCTTCCTCGGCATCGGTATCGCCCTGGGCTCCTGGTGGGCCTACTACGAGCTTGGCTGGGGTGGCTGGTGGTTCTGGGACCCGGTAGAGAACGCGTCCTTCATGCCCTGGTTGGTGGGCACCGCGTTGATTCACTCCCTCGCCGTGACCGAGAAGCGCGGGGTATTCAAGAGCTGGACCGTATTGCTGGCAATCGCCGCCTTCTCCCTGAGCTTGCTGGGTACCTTCCTGGTTCGCTCCGGCGTACTGACTTCGGTACACGCCTTTGCCACCGATCCGGAGCGCGGCGTGTTCATCCTCGCCTTCCTGCTGGTGGTGGTGGGCGGTTCGCTGGCGTTGTTCGCCGTGCGCGCGCCGGTGGTCAAGAGCCAGGTCGGCTTCGGCCTGTGGTCGCGTGAGACGCTGCTGCTGGTCAACAACATCGTGCTGGTGGTGTCGGCCGCGATGATTCTGCTCGGCACCCTCTACCCGTTGGTGCTCGATGCGCTGACCGGCGCCAAGCTGTCGGTTGGCCCGCCATACTTCAACGCGTTGTTCCTGCCGCTGATGGCACTGCTGATGGCGGTGATCAGCGTCGGCGTGCTGGTGCGCTGGAAGGACACCCCGCTGAAATGGCTGGGCAGCATGCTGGCGCCGGTGCTGGTGGCCAGCGTGGTGTTGGCGGTCATCGCGACCTTCCTGCACGGCGATTTCCACTGGGCCGTTCTGGCCGTTTGCTTGCTGGCCTTCTGGGTGATCCTGGCAGGCGTGCGTGACATCCTCGACAAGACGCGCCACAAGGGCCTGATCAAGGGGCTGCCGAGCCTGAGCCGAAGCTACTGGGGCATGCAGATGGCGCACTTCGGTTTCGCCGTATGCGCCTTGGGTGTGGTGCTCACCAGCCTTGGCAGCTACGAGCGCGACCTGCGTATGGCGCCGGGTGATTCCGTGGAGCTGGCCGGCTATCGCTTCCAGTTCGACGGCGCCGTGCATCACGAGGGCCCCAATTTCATTTCCGATAAAGGCACGGTGCGTGTGTTCGATGGCGAGCGGCAGATCAAGGTGCTGCACCCGGAAAAGCGCCTGTACACCGTGCAGCAAGCGACCATGACCGAGGCGGGCATCGATGCTGGCTTCACTCGCGACCTGTTCGTCGCCCTCGGTGAGCCACTGGAGCAGGGCGCCTGGGCCGTACGCATTCACATCAAGCCGTTCGTCCGCTGGATCTGGCTGGGTGCGTTGCTAATGGGCTTCGGTGGCTTCCTCGCCGCGGCCGACAAGCGCTACCGGATCAAGGTCAGAACCCGCGTGCGTGAAGCCCTTGGCATGCAGGAGGCCAGCGCATGAGACGCCTGCTCCTGCTGTTGCCGCTGCTGGCTTTTCTGGCGATCGCCGTATTCCTCTATCGCGGCCTGTTCCTTGATCCATCCGAACTGCCGTCGGCGCTGATCGGCAAGCCGTTCCCGGCTTTCAGCCTGCCGTCGCTGGACGATCCTGAGCGTACCCTCAGCGAGGCCGACATCAAGGGCCGGCCTGCACTGGTCAACGTCTGGGCCACCTGGTGCCCGGCCTGCCGTCACGAACATCCGGTGCTGAACAAGCTGGCCGAGGCTGGCGTGGTGATCCATGGGGTCAACTACAAGGATCAGCGCGAGCCGGCGCAGAAGTGGCTGCGCGACCTGCATAACCCCTACCAGCTCAATATCGAAGATGCCAAGGGCAGCCTCGGTCTGGATCTGGGCGTGTACGGCGCGCCGGAGACCTTCTTCGTCGATGCCAAGGGCATCATTCGCCACAAATTCGTCGGCACCATCGACGAGCGCGTCTGGCGCGAGCAGCTGGCGCCGATCTACCAGCAACTGGTCGACGAGGCACAGCCATGAAGCGCCTGTTGATTTCTGCCGGTTTGGCGCTTGGTCTACTGGCCAGCGCGCATGCCGCCATCGATACCTTCGAGTTCGCCAACGAGGCCGAGCGCCAGCGTTATCGCAATCTGGTCGAAGAGCTGCGTTGCCCGAAGTGCCAGAACCAGAACATCGCCGATTCCGATGCGCCGATCGCCATGGACCTGCGCAATGAGATCTTCCGCATGCTCGAAGAAGGCAAGAGCAACGACGAGATCATCGATTTCCTGGTCTCGCGCTATGGCGATTTTGTGCTCTACAAACCGCCGCTGACCAGCCGCACGCTGCTGCTTTGGTATGGCCCGGCCGGCCTGCTGGTACTGGGGTTCGGCGTGCTCGGAGTGATCGTTCTGCGTCGCCGCAGCGAGCAGAAGAATCACCCAGCCGCTGGCCTCTCCGCCAATGAGCAGGCGCGCCTCGCCGCGTTGCTCGAACAAGCCTCTCAGGACAAGAAAGACCGATGATTGATTTCTGGTTGCCCGCCGGGCTGCTGTTGCTGACTGCCCTGGCGTTTCTTCTGATTCCGGTTCTGCGTATTCGCAAGCTGCAGGCCGAAGAAGACCGTACTGCACTCAACGTCACCCTCTATCAGGAGCGCTTGCAGGAGCTGGAAACCCAGCGCCAGGCCGGCGTGCTCGATGACGCGCAAATGGAGACCGGTCGCGCCGAGGCGGCACGCGAGCTGCTCGATGACACCGAAGGCGTGCAGCGCCGCAGCAGCGTGCTCGGCGGCAAGATTCCGCTGGTTTCGGCGCTGTTGGTACCTGTGCTGGGCGTGGCCCTGTACCTGCATTGGGGTGCGGTCGATGAGGTTGTACAGACTCGCCAAATGGCCGCTGCGCAGCCGCAGAGCATCGAGGAAATGACTGCGCGCCTGGAACAGACTGTCCAGCAGCAGCCAGACTCCGCCGAGGCCTGGTACTTCCTCGGTCGCACCTACATGGCGCAGGAGCGCGCTGGCGATGCCGCCAAGGCGTTCGAGCGTGCCGTGGAGATTGCCGGACGCGCTCCGGAGCTGCTCGGCCAGTGGGCGCAGGCGTTGTACTTCGCTGAAGGCAAGCAGTGGAGCGAGCAGATGCAGACGCTCACCGATGAAGCGCTGAAGGCTGACCCGCAAGAGGTCACCAGCCTGGGCCTGCTTGGTATCGCCGCCTATGAAAACCAGCGCTATGCTGATGCCGTGCGCTACTGGGAGCGTCTGGTCGCCGTGCTGCCGGAGCAGGACCCGTCGCGCGCGGCCATCGCCGGTGGTATCGAGCGCGCCCGTCAGCAGATGGGCGAGGGCGAGCAGCCCAGTGCGGCAGCAGCGCCGAGTGCCAAGGTGCATGCGCTCGAGGTCAGCGTGTCGCTGTCGCCCGACGTGCAGCAGAACGTGCAGCCGGACGATGCCGTATTCGTCTTCGCCCGAGCACTCAGTGGCCCGCCGATGCCGCTGGCAGTCAAACGCCTTAAGGTCTCCGACCTGCCAGTGCAGATCAGCCTCTCCGACGTGGATGCAATGATGCCCGAACTGAAGATTTCCCGATTCGACCAGGTACAGCTGGTGGCGCGTGTGTCCCGCGCGGGTAACGCTACCCAGGGCGAATGGACCGGCCAGACTGGCCCGGTTTCCAACACCGCCCGTGACGTTCAGGCGCTGCTGATCGACAGCCGCGACGGGCAGACCCAGTGAAGCGCCTGGCGCTGGCCTGCGCACTCGGGCTCGGCCTGAGTGGCTGCGTACTGCAGCAACCGAGCGCGCCGGTGGGTGACTTGCCACCAGTACAGCAGCCATCGCACCCGCGCTACGCACCGCCGCCTGGGGTGAAGAGCCACTGGAATCCGGGCTTGGGTGTCTACGTCGTCGAAGGCGCGCGGGATCTCTACTACCGCGAGCGTGTGTTCTATCGCTGGGACGGCGGCTGGAGCTGGTCGTCGCAAGCTGGCGGGCCGTGGAAGGACACCGACAGCTCGGGCATTCCGCCAGGGTTGTTTCGCCAGTACCAGAACCGCTGATCCCGTAGGACGGGTTTCACCCGCTTTGCATTTCTAACGAAAACGGCGCCCGAAGGCGCCGTTTTCGTTGGCTGTGATTCGTGCTCAATGCGCCCAGATCATGCCTACCAGCAGATAGCAGATCAGCGTCACCAGCACCACGCCGAACAGGTTGAGAACGAAGCCCGCCTTGATCATCGACTGTATCTTCATGTGCCCGGTGCCGAACACGATGGCATTGGGCGGCGTTGCCACCGGCATCATGAAGGCGCAACTGGCGGCGATGGCGGCAGGAATCGCTAGCAGTTCGGCCGGCATACCCTGCGCTACGGCTAGCGCCCCCAGCAGCGGCAGGAAGGCGGCAGCGGTGGCGGTGTTGGAGGTGACTTCGGTCAGGAAGATGATCACCAGTACCACCACGCCGATCATCGCGATCACCGGCAGGGCGCTCAGTGCGCCGAGGCTTTGCGCGATCCACTCGGCCAGGCCGGTGCTGCGAATCACACCCGCCAGCGAGAGGCCGCCGCCGAATAGCAGCAGCACGCCCCAGGGCAGTTTGCTGGCGCTTTCCCAGTTCATCAGGAACACGCGTTGCTTGGTGTCCACCGGGATGATGAACAGCGCCAGCGCCGCGGCGATGGCGATGCTGGTGTCGTTGACGCCCGATACCCATTCGCCGATCAGCGGCTGAAACACCCAGGCCAGTGCCGTGGCCACGAACACCAGCGCCACCAGCTTCTCGCCGCGGCTCAGTGGGCCGAGTTCGGCCAGTTCGCTGCGGATCAGTTGCGTGCTGTCATGTCCGGCCAGGTTGAAGCCGCCACGGGTCAGCCACCACCAGATGAACGCCAGCATGATCACGGCTACTGGCACGCCGAGCAGCATCCACTGGCCGAAGCCGATCTGTACGTCATAGTTGTCGGCGAGGAAGGCGGCCAGCAAGGCATTCGGCGGGGTGCCGATCAGCGTGGCGATGCCACCGACACTGGCGGCGTAAGCAATCGCCAGCAGCAAGGCAGTGGCGAAACGCTCACGATCGGCTTCGCCGGTGCTCTTCTCGCTGGTGAGCATGCCGATCACCGAAAGGCCGATAGGCAGCATCATGATGGTGGTGGCAGTGTTGCTCACCCACATGCTGAGGAAAGCAGTTGCCATCATGAACCCAGCGATTTGCCGGCTCGGCTTGCTGCCCATGGCCAGCAGCGTCATCAGCGCGATGCGCTTGTGCAGGTTCCAGCGCTCCATCGCCAGGCCCAAAACAAAACCACCGAGGAACAGGTAGATGGTCGGATTGGCGTAGGGTGCGGTGGCGGCATTGAGGCTGTCGATGCCCAGTGCCGGGATCAAAAGGATCGGCAGCAGCGAAGTGGCCGGGATCGGAATGGCTTCGGTCGACCACCAGGTGGCCATCAGCAGGGTCAGGCCGATGGTGGCCCAGGCGGTGCTGGAGAGGCCGGCTGGCGGCTCGGTGACCAGGCAGACGAGCAGTAGCAAGGGGCCCAGAATCAGACCAATCCAGGCAGCCTTGGCAGGTGCCGTGGATTCATTGGTGGTAACGGCCATGGCGCGCTTCCTTAAACTAAAAAGGCGGGCTTTATAGCCCAGGGGGCGACTTTATGACCACGCGCTGGCCGATCGGTTTTGCCTCAGTCTGTTTCAGGTGTGTTTTGCGACGACGCTGACTGCTCGACTTGTCTGCTGAACAGCGGCCCACCGCAGCGGCTACAGAACGCCGCACTGTACTCGTGACGGTTCTTGCGACAATGCGGGCAGTCGTGCTCCATAAGACCGTCCTGGCGCATGGCGTTGGCCAGTTCGGCGGTGAAAATACCGGTAGGTACGGCGATGATCGAGTAGCCAGTGATCATCACCAGCGTAGCGAGCATCTGGCCTACGGGGGTTTGCGGAGTGATGTCGCCGAAACCTACCGTGGTCAACGTCACCACCGCCCAGTAAATACCGGTGGGAATGCTGGTGAAGCCATTGGCCGGGCCTTCGATGACATACATCAGCGCGCCATATACGGTGACCAGGGTCGAGACGGATACCAGAAACACCACGATCTTCTGTTTGCTGCCGCGCAGCGCTACCAGCAGGAAGTTGGCCTGAGTCAGGTACTGGCGCAGCTTGAGCACACGGAAGATACGGATCATGCGGATAACGCGGACGATCATCAGGTACTGCGCATCGGCGAACACCAACGCCAGGATCGCAGGCAGCACCGCGAGCAGATCCACCAGGCCGAAGAAACTGAAGGCATAGCGCATCGGCTTCGGCGAGCTGTACAGGCGCAAGCCGTACTCGATGGCGAACAGCGCGGTGAAAAACCACTCCAGCGCGCCGAACACAGCAGCGTGCTGGTTGTGGAAGTGCTCGATGCTGTCGAGCATCACCACCACGAGGCTGGCAAGGATGGTCACCAGCAGCCAGTTGTCGAAGCGCTGCGCCGTCGGTGTGCTGGTTTCGAAAATGATGATGTAAAGGCGTTGGCGCCAGCTCTGCCGGTTTTCCATGGCAAGGTCCAAATCAAGCGAAAGGGCACAGCCTAGGCAGGAAGGCGGAGCGAGGGCAAGGCTTCTAATCCCCCTCCAGCGACGACTCCTGCCTAGGATCACCGAGCACCAAGGTCTCGCCGGTGACCGCCGTCAGCCAGCCCGTGCCCATGTTACGTAGCAGCCAGTGCCACTGACCGTAACGGCTGGTCAACGTGCCGGTGGCGTAGCAGGGGCCGTAGAGGTACCAGTCGTGTTCCTGGCGATTGGTGATGACAATGGCGTGGCGCAGGAAGTCGGCGACTTCCTGCGCGCTCACTCTGTAGTCCTTGCAGCTGTCCACGGCCGTGTTGGGGCCTTGGCCGATCTCGAGGACTTCGACCTGCTGCACCGGCCCGATCACCGTCATCACTTCATCGGCCAGCAGTGGTGCGGCCAGCAGTTGCAGGCTCAGGCCGAGAATCCATCCTTTCATGCGTGCATCGTTCCTTGCTGACAGCTTTCAAGTAGTAGTCGCGACTATAGATGACGGCCTCAGGCG
Source organism: Pseudomonas sp. YY-1 (assembly GCF_002843095.1). NCBI lineage: Bacteria > Pseudomonadati > Pseudomonadota > Gammaproteobacteria > Pseudomonadales > Pseudomonadaceae > Pseudomonas > Pseudomonas sp. YY-1. The sequence continues at coordinate 154,253 of NZ_PJLX01000009.1, forward strand.
GGTGGCAGTTTTTCCAGAAAACGCATCAGCAGGCTTTCTTCGATGCGCAGGCCCTTGCGCGGTGTTGCCAGGCGGATGCCAGCCAGATCGCCAGCCTGGAAGGCTTCGATCAGAGCAGGATGGATGTAGCACTTGCGGCAGACAGCTGGCGTATTGCGCAATTGCTCAGCCACTTCCTTGACCATGGCCACCACATGTTTCTTAGCCGCACTTTCCGGCTGCCACTCGAGCTCGCGCAGCAGCGTCAGGGCCAGCGCGCTGCCGGCCCAGGTACGGTAGTGCTTGGCGGTGAAGTCGGCGCCGGTCAGTTCACGCAGATACTCGTTGATGTCGGTGGAGGTCACCGCGCGACGTTCGCCATCTTCGTCCAGATACTGGAACAGGTGTTGCCCGGGCAGTTCCAGGCACCGCTGGATGATGCGGGCCAGGCGGCGGTCACTGACCTGTACCTCGTGTTCGATACCGCTCTTGCCACGGAAGTGAAAGCGAATCGTGCTGCCTTGTACCTCGACGTGACGGTTGCGCAGGGTGGTCAGGCCATAGGAGCGATTTTCCCGTGCGTAGCGGGCGTTGCCGACCCGGATCAGGGTGTTGTCCAGCAGCATGATCACGGTGGCCAACACTTTCTCGCGGCGGTGCTCGCGTAGGCTCAGGTGCTGCTGCAGCGCTTCCCGCAGTGCTGGCAATGCCTTGCCGAATGCCAGCAGGCTGGCGTATTTATCGGCATCGCGGATTTCGCGCCAGCGTGCGTGATAGCGGTATTGCTTGCGTCCACGGGCATCGCGGCCGGTTGCTTGCAAATGGCCGTTGGCGAATGGGCAGATCCACACGTCGGTATAGGCGGGCGGCACTGCCAGGGCATCGATCCGGGCCACTTGTCGCTTGTCGCGGATGCGCTGGCCCTGGCCGTCGAAATAGCAGAACTTGCCACGCAGCTTGCGCCGGCTGATGCCCGGCATGCTGTCGTCGACATAGCGCAGGTCGGCGGGTAGATCGATGTCGTCAGGCGCTGTGCTCATCGCCAGGCATCCTGCAACGAGGCACTGAGCGCAGGCGACACGGCAGTAGCAGGACAGAAAATGATGTAGCGCATTGGCATCGCTCGGCGTGGCAGATATCCATTAGCCCACCGAGCGTAGCGGTAGTTCAGTTTTTACGAGCTGAAGAGCTGCCTCTGCTGCTGCCAGGCCTTAGGAGGGGGTGCTGCGCTTCACAGCCTGTTGCCAGCTCTGAGCGCTGGCTTTCACCAGCCAGCAGGCGAGTATGAATGGCATGGTCAGGGCTGGTAGACCCAGTGCGCTGAAACCCGGTTGCAGGACCAGGGCAAGGATAATTCCCACTGCGGGGACCAATGGGCAGCGATAAACCTGGGCCAGGGCGATGGCGGTGAGGGTGGCGTTGTAGCCGTAGAGCCCGGCCAGCGTGCCATCGCTGGGCCAACCGTAGAACAAGGCCAGTACCGAGCCGCTGCTGGAGCCCAATAACGCCCACAGCGCCGTGCGGCCATCGGCCAGGCGCAAGCCGATCAGCAGGCACAGGCCAGCCAGGGGCGAGTCGAGAAAGATGACCTGACCCAAGCCGCGCAGCACGCCGAGTAGCAGCTGCAGGAAACTCAGCTCCGGTGCAGCGGGCGTGCCGGCTGGCGTATCGAGTGGCAGTTGTAGCTGGATGACCAGTGCCAGCATCAGCCAACCTAGCAGCACGAAGGGAAAGGTGAAGGCGGGCAGCCAGTCATGTTTGCGCATGCGCTGCATCCAGCGCGCCAGCAGCAGGCTGGAAAAGGCTGCACTGGTGATGATCAGCACGGGTAGCAGCGGTGTCCATGGCAGTTTCAGGCTGAGTAGCAGGCCGAGCAGGATGCCGTTGTAGCCATACAGGCCGATGGCGATATCGGCGGGTGGGTAGCCGCGGCGTTGCGCGATCAGCATCGAGGTCAGGCCGCCGAGCAGGGCGCCGGGCAGCAGGTCAGGGGCGCCGATGAGGATGGCCATCATCACCAGCAGGCCGCAGCCGGGGTGCTGTTGCAGGAAGATCTGGGCGAAGCCATTGAGCAGGGCGCGCAGGCTTAGCAGGGCAGGGTGCGAGGTTGCTAGTGGAGACATGATGTCTGTGCCAAGAGAGCCCTCTCCCCCAGCCCCTCTCCCGCAAGCGGGAGAGGGGAGCCGTCCATGTCGCTTGGAGGAGCTACGTAGGGTGCGCCGTGCGCACCGCCAACGAGACGCAAGGTGCGCACGGACTAGGCGGCCCCGCGACAACCTACGAATCAATACAGCGCGTAGCCCGGATGAAATCCGGGAATCAGGAGTAGAGTATTCCCCGGATTTCATCCGGGCTACGGTTCTTTATTGCGTTGAGAGCCGCCGGTTCAGTGCAGCGTTTCGATCCTCAGACTGTTGGTGCTGCCGGGTTGGCCGAAGGGTTCACCGGCGGTGATCACCACGGTTTCGCCGCGTTGGGCCATGCCTTGGGCCTGGGCGATTTCCAGCGCGGTGCTGGTGACTTCCTCGACCTTGCGCAGGCGTTCGTTGACCACCGAGTAGATGCCCCAGGCCACGGTCAGGCGCCGTGCCGTGGTCAGGCTCGGGGTGAGGCTCAGGATTGGCGCCTTGGGCCGCTCGCGCGAGGCGCGCAGGCTGCTGGCACCGGACTCGGTGTAATTGACCAATGCGGCGACCGGCAGGATCGAGCTGATACGGCGAATGGCGCAACTGATGGCGTCGCTGGCGGTGGCCTCGGCCTGCGGACGGCCGACGTCGAGCTGGCTCTGGTAGTCCGGACCGTTTTCCACCTGGCGGATGATCTTGCTCATCATCTGCACGGTTTCCAGCGGGTAGTCGCCGGAGGCGGTTTCGGCTGACAGCATCACCGCATCGGCGCCTTCGGCCACGGCGTTGGCCACGTCGGTGACTTCGGCACGGGTCGGTGCCGGGGAGAAACGCATGGATTCGAGCATCTGCGTGGCCACGACCACCGGGCGGCCCAGTTGGCGGCAGGTGCGCACGATGTCCTTCTGGATACGCGGCACGTTCTCGGCCGGTACTTCCACGCCCAGGTCACCGCGCGCCACCATGATGGCGTCGCAAAGTTTGGCGATTTCTTCCAGGTGGATCACCGCCGACGGCTTCTCGATCTTGGCCATGAGGAAGGCTTTGCCGCTGATCAGATCGCGGGCTTCGACGATGTCCTCGGGGCGCTGCACGAAAGACAGCGCGACCCAGTCCACACCCAGCTCCAGGCCGAAGGTCAGGTCGCGGCGGTCCTTCTCGGTCAGCGGCGACAGCTGCAGCACGGCCTCGGGTACGTTGACGCCCTTGCGGTCGGACAGTTCGCCACCGGCGATGACTTCGGTGATCACGGCGTCATTCTGCTTGGCGGTCACTTTCAGGCGCAGGCGGCCGTCGTCCAGCAGCAGGCTCATGCCCGGCTGCAGGGCTTCGATGATTTCCGGGTGGGGCAGGTTGACCCGCTTTGCGTCACCGGGTGTCTTGTCCAGATCCAGGCGCAGGCTCTGGCCGTTGACCAGTTGCACCTTGCCTTCGGCAAAGCGGCCGACGCGCAGCTTCGGCCCCTGCAGGTCCATGAGGATGCCGATGGGCTGGTTCAGCTCGCGCTCCACTTCGCGCACCCACTGGTAGCGCTGGGCGTGATCGGCGTGTTCGCCGTGGCTGAAGTTGAGGCGAAACAGGTTGACCCCGGCTTCCACCAGTTGGCGGATGTGCGCGGCATCGCGGATGGCCGGGCCGAGGGTGGCGAGGATCTTTACTTTCTTGTCGGCGTTCATTGGTCGTTCTCGAGAATCAGAATGGCGCGGAAATCGTTGACGTTGGTACGGGTCGGGCCGGTGACGATCAGCTCGTCGAGGGCGGCGAAGTAGCCATAGCCGTTGTTGTCGTCCAGCTCGTCGCGGGCGCTCAGGCCCTTGATGCCGGCGCGGGCGTAGCTGTAGGGCGTCATGATGGCGCCGGCGTTGTCTTCGGAGCCGTCGATGCCGTCGGTATCACCGGCCAGCGCGTAGACGCCGGGCAGGCCCTTGAGGCTGTCGGTGAGGCTGAGGAGGAATTCGGCGTTGCGCCCGCCACGGCCGTTGCCGCGCACGGTGACCGTGGCTTCGCCGCCGGAGAGGATTACGCAGGGCGGTTTGATCGGCTGGCCGTGCAGCTGCACCTGGCGGGCGATGCCGGCATGCACCTTGGCCACGTCGCGCGACTCGCCTTCCAGGTCGCCGAGGATCAGTACCGGGAAACCGGCGGCTTCGGCCTTGGCCGCGGCGGCGTCGAGCGACTGCTGAGGGGTGGCGATCAATTGGAAGTGGCTACGAGCGAGCACCGGATCGCCCGGCTTGACCGTTTCCGAGCGTGGGTCCTGCAGCCAGCTGCGTACGTTGGCCGGGATGTCGATGGCGTAGCGGGCAAGAATCGCCAGGGCTTCGGCCGAGGTGGTCGGGTCGCCCACGGTGGGGCCGGAGGCAATCACCGTGGCTTCGTCACCGGGCACGTCGGAGATGGCGTAGGTGTACACGGTAGCCGGCCAGCAGGCCTTGGCCAGGCGGCCGCCCTTGATCGCCGAGAGGTGCTTGCGTACGCAGTTCATCTCACCGATGGTGGCGCCGGATTTGAGCAGGGCCTTGTTGATCGCCTGCTTGTCCTTGAGGCTGATGCCTTCGGCCGGCAACGCCAGCAGCGAGGAGCCGCCACCGGAGAGAAGGAAGATCACGCGGTCGTCTTCGCTGAGGTTCGACACCAGCTCCAGCACGCGACGCGCGACACGCTCGCCGGCATCATCCGGAACCGGGTGCGCGGCTTCCACCACTTCGATCTTCTTGCAGTCGGCGCCGTGCTCGTAGCGGGTCACCACCAGGCCGCTGACCTCGCCTTGCCATTCCTGCTCGATCACCTCGGCCATTGCCGCTGCGGCCTTGCCAGCGCCGATGACGATGACGCGGCCACTGCGGTCGGCGGGCAGATGATCGGCCAGCACCTGGCGCGGATGCGCGGCAGCGATGGCGGTGGCGAACAGGTCGCGCAGCAGGCGTTGCGGGTCGAAGGTCATGGCGATGTTCTCTTGTTCTGGGGGTGACGCTGGATGATCGTTCCCGCGTCCGCGTGGTAACGCCTGGCGAGACGCTCAGGCGTCTGCTGTTGTGTGACGCGGATCGTCACGAGATGCATGCCCACGCAGAGCGTGGGAATGATCGATGTTCTTTCGCTGGATCGATTCCAGTCCGCAGGCGCCGCGTGGCAGCGCCTGGGGAGTGGAATCGACCGACCTGGCAATCGGGCCGTGACACCTCCTGCCAGGAAGGTCGAAAGGGTGGGCCAGAAGCAAAGCCCCTCTCCCTAACCCTCTCCCATAAATGGGAGAGGGGACTGGTTTGGCGTACGCCGAAAATCGGTATAACGCCGAGCTGCTTGTCTCCCCTCTCCCGCATGCGGGAGAGGGGCCGAGGGAGAGGGCGCTCTGTTACTCGCCGCGGATATTGAAGTTGGCCATGTGCTCCAGACCCTTGATCAGGCCGGAGTGGTCCCAACCGCTGCCGCCGAGGGCCGCGCAGGTGCTGAACACTTGCTGGGCGTTGGCGGTGTTGGGCAGGTTCAGGCCCAGCTCGCGAGCGCCGGACAGCGCCAGGTTGAGGTCCTTCTGGTGCAGGCTGATGCGGAAGCCCGGATCGAAGGTGCCCTTGATCATGCGCTCGCCGTGTACTTCGAGGATTTTCGAGCCGGCGAAGCCCCCCATCAGCGCTTCACGCACCTTGGCAGGATCGGCGCCGTTCTTGGCGGCGAACAGCAGGGCTTCGGCCACTGCCTGGATGTTCAGTGCGACGATGATCTGGTTGGCCACCTTGGCGGTCTGGCCGTCGCCATTGCCACCGACGCGGGTGATGTTCTTGCCCATGGCCTGGAACAGCGGCAGGGCGCGTTCGAAGGCGTTCGGGCAGCCACCGACCATGATCGACAGGGTCGCGGCCTTGGCACCGACTTCACCGCCGGACACCGGGGCGTCCAGGTAAGCGGCGCCGGTGGCCTTGATCTTCTCGGCGAAGGTCTTGGTCGCGGTGGGGGAGATCGAGCTCATGTCGATCACTACCTTGCCAGCGCCAACGCCCGCCGCAACGCCATCGGCGCGGAACAGCACGTCTTCGACCTGCGGGGTGTCCGGGACCATGACGATGATGAATTCGGCTTCCTGGGCGACTTCCTTCGGGTTGGCCAGGGCGATGCCGTTGTCGCCAACCAGGTCGGCCGGGGCCTTGTCGAAGTGCTCGGAGAAGAACAGGGTGTGGCCGGCTTTCTGCAGGTTCTGCGCCATGGGTTTGCCCATGATGCCGGTGCCGATGAATCCGATTTTAGCCATGAGAGATTGCTCCTGAAGAGTGGGGCTCAGATTGCGTTGTGCGCTTTCATCCAGCCGAGGCCGGCAGCGGTGGTGGTTGCCGGCTTGTATTCACAGCCGATCCAGCCCTGGTAGCCGATGCGATCCAGGTGCTCGAAGAGGAAGCGGTAGTTGATCTCGCCAGTGCCCGGCTCGTTGCGCCCCGGGTTGTCGGCCAACTGCACGTGGTTGATGGCGGCCAGGTTGCTTTCAACCGTACGGGCCAGGTCACCTTCCATGATCTGCATGTGGTAGATGTCGTACTGCAGATACAGGTTGGTGCTGCCGACCTTGTCGCGGATGTCCAGCGCCTGCTTGGTGTTGTTCAGGTAGAAGCCAGGGATGTCGCGGGTGTTGATGGCTTCCATGACCAGGCGAATACCGGCGCCGGCCAGCTTGTCAGCGGCGTAGCGCAGGTTGTCGACGAAGGTCTTCTCGACGGTGGCGCAGTCCACGCCCTGCGGGCGGATGCCGGCCAGGCAGTTGATCTGCTTGTTGCCCAGCACCTTGGCGTAGGCGATGGCCTTGTCGACGCCAGCGCGGAATTCCTCGACGCGGTCCGGGTGGCAGGCGATGCCGCGCTCGCCCTTGGCCCAATCGCCGGCGGGCAGGTTGAACAGCACCTGTTCCAGCTTGTTGGCATCCAGGCGGGCCTTGATCTCTTCTACCGCGAAGTCATAGGGGAAGAGGTATTCCACGCCGCTGAAACCGGCTTCGGCGGCAGCGGCGAAACGGTCCAGAAAGTCCACTTCGGTGAACAGCATGGACAGGTTGGCAGCAAAACGGGGCATGGTTGGCTCCTTGTCGTGGTGCAATTTCGTAGGGTGCGCCGTGCGCACCTGGTGGTACGCGCTCATATGGCGGTGCGCGTGGCGCACCCTGCGGATCAGTCGAGCAGCGAGATGGCGGTCGGGGCGTCGACGCCGCGCTCGGCCAGTTCCTCGAACTCGTTGATGGCGTTGATCTCGGTGCCCATGGAGATATTGGTGACACGCTCCAGGATGATCTCCACCACCACCGGTACGCGGTGCTCGGCCATCAGGCGCTTGGCTTCGGCGAAGGCGTTCTGCAGCTCGTTCGGGTCGAACACGCGGATCGCCTTGCAGCCCAGGCCCTCGACTACCGCGACATGGTCGACGCCGTAACCGTTGAGCTCCGGCGCGTTGATGTTCTCGAACGCCAGTTGCACGCAGTAATCGATGTCGAAGCCGCGCTGCGCCTGACGGATCAGACCCAGGTAGGAGTTGTTCACCAGCACGTGGATGTAGGGCAGGTTGAACTGCGCACCGACGGCCAGCTCCTCGATCATGAACTGGAAGTCATAGTCGCCAGACAGCGCCACGACCTGACGCTGCGGGTCGGCCTTGACCACGCCCAGGGCCGCCGGAATGGTCCAGCCCAGCGGACCGGCCTGGCCGCAGTTGATCCAGTGACGCGGCTTGTACACGTGCAGGAACTGAGCACCGGCGATCTGTGACAGACCGATGGTGCTGACGTAGCAGGTGTCCTTGCCGAAGGCTTCGTTCATCTCTTCGTACACGCGCTGCGGTTTGGCCGGCACGTTGTCGAAGTGGGTCTTGCGCTGCAGGGTACGCTTGCGCTCACGGCAGGACTCGACCCAGGCGCTACGGTCTTTCAGCTTGCCGGCGGCTTTCCACTCGCGGGCCACTTCGAGGAAGGCGTCCAGTGCTTTGCCGGCGTCGGAGGCGATGCCCAGATCCGGGTTGAACACGCGGCCAATCTGCGTCGGTTCGATGTCGACGTGGATGAACTTGCGGCCTTCGGTGTAGACGTCGACCGAACCGGTGTGGCGGTTAGCCCAGCGGTTGCCGATGCCGAATACCAGGTCGGAAGCGAGCAGGGTAGCGTTGCCGTAACGGTGCGAGGTCTGCAGACCGACCATGCCGACCATCAGCTTGTGATCGTCAGGGATCGCGCCCCAGCCCATCAGCGTCGGCACTACCGGCACGCCGGTCAATTCGGCGAATTCGACCAGTTTGTCCGCCGCATCGGCATTGAAGATACCGCCACCAGCGACCAGCAGCGGGCGCTCGGCCTCGTTGAGCATCGCGATGGCTTTCTCGGCCTGGACGCGGCTGGTGCTCGGTTTGGCAACCGGCAGCGGCTCGTAGGCGTCGATGTCGAATTCGATCTCGGCCATCTGCACGTCGAACGGCAGGTCGATCAGCACCGGGCCAGGACGGCCACTGCGCATTTCATGGAAGGCACGCTGGAAGGCGCGCGGCACCTGGCCGGGCTCCATCACGGTGGTGGCCCACTTGGTCACCGGACCGACGATGCTGGTGATGTCGACTGCCTGGAAATCTTCCTTGTGCATACGAGCACGCGGCGCCTGGCCGGTGATGCACAAAATTGGAATGGAGTCGGCGGACGCCGAGTACAGGCCGGTGACCATGTCGGTGCCGGCGGGGCCGGAGGTGCCGATGCACACGCCGATGTTGCCGGCATTGGTGCGGGTGTAACCCTCGGCCATGTGCGAAGCGCCTTCGACGTGACGGGCCAGGACGTGATCGATGCCACCAAGTTTCTTCAGTGCGGCATACAGCGGGTTGATGGCAGCGCCGGGGACGCCGAACGCGATATCAACGCCTTCGCGACGCATCACCAGTACGGCTGCCTCGATTGCTCTCATTCTGGCCATGATCATTCCTCTTGAATCGGTTGTTTTTCTGTTGAGGGAGAGGATGACCGCTGGGCGAAAGAGGGGGAATTGATGGATACTTCAGTTCTGTCGATATCTGGAGTATCGAATGGACCGTCATACCCTTATCCGTAGTTTCGTTCTGGTTGCCGACAACGGCAGCTTCGCTTCGGCCGCCCTCAGTGAGGGCGTGACGCCCGTGGTGATGGGGCGGCGGCTGGATGCGCTGGAGCAACACCTGGGCGTCAAGCTGATGCACCGCTCCACGCGCGGGCTGCAACTGACCGACCTTGGCGAGCAGTACCTGGAGCGTGCCCGCAACCTGCTCAAGGACTTCGACGAGGCCGACGCCAGCGTCGCACGTGGTGGCAAGTCGGTGCGCGGGCATCTGGTGGTGTCCGCGCCAGCGGCGTTCGGCCGGCGTCATATCGCGCCCCATGCACCGGCGTTCCTGGCGCACTACCCAGACCTCAAGCTGTCGTTCAACTTCACTGACAGCGTGGTGGATCTGGTGCGTCAGGGCTACGACATGGGGATTCGCATCGGTGAGGTCACCGACCCCAACTATGTGGCGCTCAAGCTGTTTCCCAATCGCCGAGTGGTCTGCGGCGCGCCGCGTTATTTCGAGTTGTATGGTGTGCCGCGCACGCCGGATGACCTGGTGCGGCACAACTGCCTGGCGTTCAACATGCAGGGTGGCCAGCAACGCGGCTGGACCTTCCTGCGTGACGGCCGACAGGTGGCGGTGAAGGTGGCCGGCAACCTCGACTGCAACGATGGCGAGCTGCTCTATAGCTGGGTCAAGCAGGGGCTGGGGATCGGCTGGCGCTCCACCTGGGAGATCCAGGCCGAGCTGAAAGCGGGCGAGTTGGTGACGGTGCTCGACGAGTACGCCCTGCCAGCCTACGACATCCAGGCGGTGTTCCCGCAGCAGCGTTATCTGCCGGCCAAGGTGCGTTTCTTCATCGATTATCTGAAAGGCATCTACAACACGCCGGGCTACTGGGAAGCCCGTAATGGGTAAGGGTTATTCGATACTTTGATTGAGTTATTTGATTTTAATTTTTGTGCACAAAAATTATTTTAATTGTGCTCAGTGATTGTAATCGGTTTCTCCTTCGGCTATTTCATAGGGCGTTTTCTGATGCCGCTCACTTGTGTGTGGATGCCCGTATCTGCAGTTTTGGAGATTGCCTCTATGAGTAGCCTTAACCTGAATGTCGCTTTGAACATCACCCTCAATGCTCTCGCCGTGGGGCGAGAGATAAAGGCGGCGCCGCTGACAGTCGCGGTGCTGGATGCTGGTGGACACCTGATCAGCCTGCAGCGCGAGGACGGCGCCAGCCTGCTGCGCCCGCAGATCGCCATTGGCAAGGCCTGGGGTGCATTGGCCCTAGGCAAGGGCTCGCGGCTGATCGCTGCCGACGCGCAGCAACGTCCGGCGTTCATCGGTGCGGTCAACAATCTGGCGCAGGGCAGCCTGATCCCGGCCCCGGGTGGGGTTTTGATTCGTGACGAGCGCGGCGAGGTGATCGGCGCCGTCGGCATCACCGGCGACACCTCGGACATCGACGAGCAGTGCGCGGTGAGTGCGCTGGAGTCGCTCGGCCTGAAGGCGGATGCGGGGGCGTAGGGTTCCAGAGTAGCCGCAGGGCTGACCGGATCGCCGGCCGCTCGTAGCGACGCTAATAGTCGGTCATTGCAACGGCGTACTGCTGCGCGAGTACGCCCTACGGGATGTGGTCTGAAGGCCGAAGCTGGGCGTGAAATCTCAGGGCAGGCGTAGGGCGGACTCAGCGAGCGCCAGCGAGCAGTCCGCCATGCCCCTGCAACTGCGTGCTGCGCTCGAGCGCTCGGCGTATGCACGCCCTACAGTGACGGAGGTCGGAACGCCCTACGGTGGAACAGTCGCCTAGGCGCTGGTCACCAGTTCGGAGGCCATCGACGGCATCGGGCTGACGTCGCAACCCTTGAGCACCAGCCGAATGATGGTCTGCGCCGCAGCTTCGTAGTCGGCGTCGTCCAGGCTGGCCTTGCCGGTTACGGTGGAGATCTGCCAGTCGAAGTCGGCGTAGGTCTGGGTCGCTGCCCAGATGCTGAACAGCAGGTGATGCGGGTCGACCTGCGCCATCAGGCCCTGATCGATCCAGCGCTGGATGCAGGCGATGTTGTGCTTGGCCTGGGCGTTGAGCTGTTCGGTCTGTTCCGGCGACAGGTGCGGTGCACCGTGCATGATCTCGCTGGCGAATACCTTGGAGGCATGCGGCAGTTCACGGGAGATGCGGATCTTCGAGCGGATGTAGGCGGTCAGCACTTCGCTCGGATGGCCCGGCTGGTTGAAGGGGGCAGAGGCGGCCAGCAGTGGCTCGATGATGCTTTCCAGGACCTCGCGGTAGAGGTTTTCCTTGGACTTGAAGTAGTAGTAGACGTTGGGCTTGGGCAGGCCTGCCTTGGCCGCAATGTCACTGGTCTTGGTGGCGGCGAAGCCCTTGTCGGCGAACTCTTCGCTGGCTGCGCGCAGGATGAGCTCTTTGTTACGCTCGCGAATGCTGGTCATAAGGCCCTGTGGTTTGCTCTGCCGCCGGGCGGCGGTCGGGCATGGTAGCACCGGCTTTGCGCGAGGCTCAAGCCAGCGGCCACGGGCTGCTCAGCGCTTAACTGACTCTCGGGTCAAATTTCTGTATACAAGAATTCGCTTTTCTGTTTCTATCGCGCATAGCGTTATCCATGACAAAAAGTCTCGGCGCGTGACGCTGCAGGAGACCCACCGTGAATACCCATCAGCTCGTCGACCCCTTCGGTCGGCGCATCACCTACCTGCGTTTGTCGGTGACCGATCGCTGCGATTTTCGCTGCACCTACTGCATGAGCGAGGACATGGTCTTCGCCCCGCGCCAGCAGATTCTCAGCCTGGAAGAGCTGTATGCCGTGGCCGACGCCTTTATCGGGCTGGGTGTGCGGCGTATTCGCATCACCGGCGGCGAGCCATTGGTACGCAAGAATCTGCTGAGCCTGTTGCAGCGCCTGGGTGAGCGTGACGAGCTGGATGACCTGGCCATTACCACCAATGGCTCGCAACTGGCGGAGATGGCCGCGCCGTTGCGCGCGGCGGGTGTGCGGCGCTTGAACATCAGCCTGGACTCCCTGCAGCGCGAGCGCTTCGCCGCCTTCACCCGACGCGACAAGCTCGACCAGGTGCTGGCCGGTATCGACGCCGCGCGTGCCGCCGGCTTCGACAGGATCAAGCTCAACAGCGTGGTGCAGAGCGGGCGTAACGACGACGAGGTGCTGGATCTGGTCGAGTTCGCCATCGAGCGCGGCCTGGATATCAGCTTCATCGAGGAAATGCCGTTGGGCAGCGTGGTCAGCCACAGCCGCGAGCAGACCTTCTGCTCCAGCGACGAGGTGCGCCAGCGCATCGAACAGCGGCATGCGTTGGTGCGCAGCAGCAAGGTTACTGGCGGGCCATCGCGCTACTGGCAGGTGCTCGGTACGCAGACCCAGGTAGGGTTCATCTCGCCACACAGTCACAACTTCTGCGGCGACTGCAACCGTGTGCGGGTCACCGCCGAGGGCAAGTTGGTGCTGTGTCTCGGCCATGACAACGCGCTGGATCTCAAGCGCCTGTTGCGCGCGCATCCGGGTGACGGCGAGTGCCTGCGCCAGGCGTTGATCGAGGCGCTGCGGCTCAAACCCGAGCGGCACCATTTTGCTACCGACGAGCAGGTACAGGTGGTGCGCTTCATGAGCATGACCGGCGGCTAGGCCGTCACCGCAATCTCAAAACAACAATAAGGAGGCTCTTGATGCAGCCTGTACGACTGTGCCTGTTTTCCACCATTCTGCTGACGCCCGCTGTCCTGGCGCAGACCTACGTGGTCGGTGTCGAGGACCTGCCATTCGCGCCGCACTACAGCCTCGATGGCGAGGGACAGTACCGTGGTTTCGCCCGCGAGGTGCTGGATGCCTTCGCCGCCGATAGTGGCCTGAGCCTGAGCTACAAGGCGTTGCCGGTGGATCAGTTGCTGCCGGCCCTGCAGCGCGGCGAGATCGACTTCAAGTACCCGGACAGTCCGCACTGGGCCGGCGCGCAAAAGGCGGGCATGGCGCTGCACTACAGCCAGGCCGTGGTCGACTACGTCGATGGTGCGCTGGTCGCGCCGCAGCGCCAGGGGCAGCCGTTGGAAAACATTCATCGCCTGGCGATGGTGCAGGGCTGGACGCCGCGTGGATACGAGCAGCGTATCGACAGTGGGCAGATCCAGCTGAGTTACAGCGACGATCTGCGCCAGATGATTCGTCAGGCCTTGAAGCAGGAGACTGACGGCGCCTACTTCAATGTGGTGGTGGCCACCCATTATCTGGACAACATTCGCGCCCGGCTTGGTGCCTTGGTGTTCGACCCCAAGTTGCCGCACACCCGTGGCAGTTTTCATCTGTCGAGTCAGCGCCATCCGCAGCTGATCGCCCGTTTCGATCGTTTTCTCACGGAACACGCGGCCCAGGTGGCGGCGCTCAAGGCGAGCTATCGGGTAGAGGCCAATCTCGATAGTGAGTACATGGGGGTCGAGCAATGGAAGGTGGACTTTCTCGAGCGGCAGAAAGAAAAAGCCGGCGCACAGGCGCCGGCTTCCTCACGTCAGTGAGTGCTCAGAGGCTGGCGTCGGCGCGTTTCAGTGCCTGCGCCTGGCCATGCATCAGGCCATAGTGCAGTACGGCGCCGAGCAGGGCGCCAAGCAGCCAGGCGTAGCCAGACAGGTGGCTCAGAACGGGCGCCCATACCGAGGCGACGGAGAATACGGAACCGATGGCGAAGGCGAGCATCGCCTTGCGGTTCCAGCCGCCGTCGAAGTAATAGGCCGAACCGACCTCGGCGCTGAACAGCTGCTGCAGGTCGAGCTTGCGGCGACGCACCAGGTAGTAGTCGGCGACGATGATGCCGTATAGCGGAGCCAGCACCGCGCCCAAGGTGTCGACGAAGGCGGCGATACCGACGCTGCTGATGAAGGCCACCCACAGGGCGCCGATGAAGAAGGCGATGCCGGCGGTGATGAAGCCACCGGTGCGGGCGCTGATGTGTGCTGGTGCCAGGTTGGCCAGGTCGTAAGCTGGCGGGATGAAGTTGGCCACCAGGTTGATGCCCACGGTCGCGGCGAAGAAGGTCAGCGCGGCGATGATGGTCAGGGTCAGGTTGTCGACACGCGCAACGATATCGGTCGGGTTGGTTAGCGTTTCGCCGAACACCACCACGGTGCCGGCGGTGATCACCAGCGCGATCAGCGAGAAGATTGCCAGGCTCACCGGCAGGCCGAGGAAATTGCCGATGGTCATCTGCTTCTCGCTTTTGACGAAGCGGGCGAAGTCGCCGTAGTTGATCACCACCGCGGCGAAGTAGGCGACCATGGTACCGACTACCGCGAAGAACGCGGCCACCGGGCCAGCGGCATACTCACCGCTGCCGCTGAAGATGTTGCCTAGCTCACTGAGCAGGCTCGGGCCGGCCTGGTACCAGATCAGGCCCATCAGCACGATCATCACCACGTAGACCAGCGGCCCGGCCCAGTTGAGGAAGCGGGTGATCCAGCTCATGCCGCAGACAAAAAGGCTGACCTGGAACACGCAGACGATCACGTAGGACAGCCAGCCAATGGCGGTCAGCCCCATATAGACGGCCGGGTTCTGTGGCTCCAGCAGCGAGTTGAGTAGCAGGGCGACTGCGGTGGAAGCGAAGTAGGTCTGCACGCCGTACCAGAAGATGGCGACGATGCCACGTACCAGTGCGGGGAAGTTGGCGCCGCGTACGCCCATGCTGGCGCGGGCGAACACCGGGAAGGGGATGCCGTATTTGACGCTGGGTTTGCCGGTCAGTTGTACCAGGCCCATGACGATGCAGCCGGCGAGGACGATACCGGCCAGCACCGCCCAGCCATTGAGCCCGTAGGAGATGAACAGCGTCGCCGCCAGGGTGTAGCCGAACAGGCTTTGAATGTCGTTCGACCAGACGTTGAAAATCTCGAACCAGCCCCAGGTACGTTTTTCTGGGGCCAGTGGGGCGAGGTCCTCGTTGTGTAGCGAGGGATCGATGTGCTTGATGCGAAAGTCTTCGGTGGTGGACATGGACAGCTCCCAGTTTTGTTCTTGCGCCGCGGCGATCTATGAGGAGATTTGTCTGCAGGTTTCGTTCCGATTTTGTATTCGCGTCGTGACTGAATCGATGTATACAGCCATTTCGACAGTGTTTCGGTCGTAACCTGAATGTCTTGTACACAGAAAATACGTTGCTGAATATGGCTTTCGGATAAATTGCACACAAAAATCAGATATATTGTGATCAAAAACTTGACTTTACGGTCAGTTGTATGGCTGCAAGCTATTGATTGAAAAGCGCCTGGGAGTGCCAGGTTGTGCACCGGCGTGGTGCTGAGGTGTATTGGCTGGCGCTGGGTTGGTGCGGCGATACAGACCGCTTTGTCAAAGGCGGTGCGTACGGCGCATCCTGCGGATGGTGTCCTGCTGCGTAGTGTGTGTCGTACGCACCTGCCATTGATCGGTCAAAGAAAAAGGGGGAGGGCGCGAACGCCATCCCCCTTTTACCCGGCCGCCGTCCCTACCCGACGTCAGCCAAGTTCGTTGCGGCCGTGATCAGAAGTGATACTTGACCAATGCCTGCACGGCGGTCTGGTCGAAGCGATCATCCGACCCGTCCACCGGCTTCACGCCGTACTTGGCGCGCCACATGTTGATCTCGGTGCCCACGTAAAGCTGACGCTCCTTGCCGAACAGAGTCTTGCCCGCATCCCACTTGACCTGGATCGAAGAGCCCACCGAGGTCTGGGTGCCGGCATCACGCGACGGCGAACGCCAGTCGAGGAAGCCGTCGACGACGAAATCCTGGTCACCCAGGCTGAACGGGTATGCCGCGCTGACGGTCAGCTGGGTCGCGTAGCCGTTGCTATTACTGTCGGCGAAGAAGGTGTGGTTGTTGATCTTCACCTGATACAGGTTGGTCTTGAAGTAGGTGAAGCCGGGCACTTCCCAGTCCAGGCCAATGCCGTAGAGGTAGTTCTCCGGGCCAGGGCCGCCGTTGCCTTTCTCGTAGGTGAAGGCAGCGAAGACGTCCTTGATCGGGCCGGCGGCCAGCTTCTGCCCGGTCAGCCAGCTCAGGCTGACGCGCGGGGAGAACTCCATGTAGTAGAAGGAATCCTTGTCATGCTGACGGAAGCTGCCGTTGTCGAAGCTGCCGCGCGTCTGCACGTTGTCAGCGCGGATGTAGTCGAGAAAGTAGAAGATGTCGCCCCAGGCCCAGCCGCTGGCGTGCTCGAAGGTGAAGGTGGTCTGGGTGCGCTGTTCTTCGCCGTTGAAGTTCATGCGCTGGAAGTTCTCGCCGTACAGGTAGGACAGGCTGTTGTCCTGCCAGTAGAGCAGGTCGCCAGCGAGTGCTTGCTGGCCGGAGAACAGTCCGGCTGACAGGGCGAGGCAGTGGGGCAGATGCTTGAGTTTCATCGGTTTTCCTTATTGTTGGCGTGCAAGCGTGCGTCTCCCGGCAGCGTGCCGCCGGGAGTTGGTTCTAAGTCAGGGATCAGCTAGGTCGGGCGGCCGGGTCGAGGTCGCTGCTGAGCGTCTTGAGGCTGTCGTCGTCGCTGGCTACATCGTCCGGGCGGTTCTGCAGCACGGTGTGCAGGTGCGCCTCGGGCTCGTAGTCGTCTTCCTCGACTTCGTGGTTCTCGTCGGGCAGGAAGATGTTCAGCACGATGGCACTGAAGGCGCCGATGGTGATGGGCGAGCCGAAGATATTCTTCAGGACGTCCGGCATGTGCGAGAGCACATCCGGTACGCCGGCCACGCCCAGGCCGAGGCCCAGGGAAATGGCCACGATCAGCACGTTGCGGCGGTGCAGGCCGGCTTCGCTGAGAATCTTGATGCCGGCCACCGCAACGGTGCCGAACATGATCAGGGTGGCGCCACCGAGCACGGGCTTGGGCATCATCTGCAACACCGCGCCGACCACCGGGAACAGGCCTAGCAGCACCAGGATGCCGGCGATGTAGAAGCCCACATGGCGGCTGGCTACGCCCGTGAGCTGAATCACCCCGTTGTTCTGGCTGAAGGTGGTCATCGGCAAGCTGTTGAACATGGCGGCGACTGCCGAGTTGCAGCCGTCGGCCAGCACCCCGGATTTGATCCGGCGCATGTACACCGGCCCTTTGACCGGCTGCTTGGAGATGATCGAGTTGGCGGTCAGGTCGCCTGCTGTCTCCAGTGGAGTGATCAGGAAGATCACGGCGATGGGCACAAAGGCGATCCAGTCGAATCCGAAACCGTACTTGAATGGCTGCGGCACGCTGATCAGCGGTACCTCGGCCATGTTGGCGAAGTCCACCCGGCCGGTGAACCAGGCCACCGCGAAGCCCAGGGTCAGGCCGATGATCACCGCAGAAAGGCGCAGCACCTGTGACGAGGCGCGGTTGAGCAGGACGATGGTGCCCAGCACCAGGCCACCGAGGGCCAGATGGTGCAGGGCGCCGAGATCCGGCGCGCCATAGCCGCCGGCCAGATCGGTCATGCCCACCTTGATCAGCGACAGCCCCATCAGGCAGATGATGGTGCCGGTGACCACCGGGGTGATGACTTTGCGCAGCTTGTTGATGAATTGGCTGAAGGCAATCTCGACGAAGGCGGCGCAGAAGCAGATGCCGAACAGCGTGGCGAGTATTTCCTCCTCACTGGCGCCACGCCCCTTGACGATGAAGCCGGCGCTGAGAATCACGCTGAGAAAGCCGAAACTGGTGCCCTGCAAACACAGCAGGCCAGAGCCGATCGGGCCGATGCGTTTGGCCTGGACGAAGGTGCCGAGGCCGGAGACGAACAGCGCCATGCTGACCAGATAGGGCACGTGGGCACCCAGGCCCAGAGCACTGCCGACGATCAGGGTAGGGGTGATGATGCCGACGAAGCTGGCCAGTACGTGCTGCAGCGCCGCGAAGATGGCCGGTGCGAAAGCTGGCGTGTCGTCCAGCTGATAGATCAGATCGCTGTTGCCGACGGGCGTAGCTTGGGCTTGGGTGTTGCTGTCTGTGGTCATGTCATAGCCTGCCAGTTGTTCTTATATGGTCATGGGCTTACACGAGGCTTCACGGCACCTCTGCTCCGATCAATCGAAAAATTGTCCGACTGGTCAGGATGTCGTCGACTATAGCAACTTGTGGACACTGTTAAAAACAATTTATTTTTAGATTGTGCACAAAAAATGAACCGCCGGTCAGCTCGCGCTGCCGGCGGTTCATGGGTGTAAAAAGATGCCGCGCCGAGTCACGGGCGCGACATGTGTGGCAATCAGTTGATCTGAGCGCCTTTGCTGATCCAGCTGCCGATCAGGTCACGTTCGTCCTGGGTCATCTGAGTGATGTTGCCCAGCGGCATGATCTGCGTGGCCACGGTCTGCGCGTGGATCTTCGCTGCCTGAGCCTTCATCTGCTCCGGCGTATCGAGCATCAGGCCGGCCGGCGCGGCGCTGAACATCGGGCTGCTCGGACTCGCCGAGTGGCATACGGTGCAGCGCTCGTGGATCACACTTTCAACCTGGGCGAAATCGGTGCTGGCGGCAGGTGTCGTACTGTCAGCGGCAGTGGACGGCTCTTCGCTTGCATCGGCTTTGGCTTGGGTTTCCTCGGCAGCAGGCTCGTTGGTGGTGACGGGGTTGCCAGGGCGACCGGTAGCCGGAACGGGAGCGTACTTGATTGCCGGCGCTTGAGCCGTTGCCGGTGCGCTGACCGCCTTCGTTTGCGGGCCGGTGACGTAAGCCAGGCAGATCATGCCCAGCGCTGCGGCCGGCAGCGTCCAGACGTACTTGCTGCTGTCGTGGCGGGTGTTGAAGTAGTGCCGCACCAGCACGGCCAGAATCGCGATACCTGCCAGGATCAGCCAGTTGTACTGACTGCCGTAGGTGCTCGGGAAGTGGTTGCTGATCATGATGAACAGCACCGGCAGGGTGAAGTAGTTGTTGTGGCGCGAGCGCAGCAGGCCTTTGGCCGGCAGGGTCGGGTCCGGCGTGGTGTTTTCCTCGATGGCCTTAACCAGTGCGCGCTGGGCCGGCATGATGGTGAAGAACACGTTGCCGACCATGATGGTGCCGATGATGGCGCCGACATGGATGTACGCGGCGCGACCACTGAAAATCTGGCTGAAGCCGTAGGCGGCAGCGATGATCAGAACGAACAGCACGGCGCCGAGCAGGGCCGGGCGTTTGCCCAGCGGCGAATCGCACAGGAAGTGGTAGATCACATAGCTCAGTGCCATGGAGCCGAGGCCGATGGCGATGGCCGCTGCTGGCGCCAGGTCGATGCCTGGCTTGACCAGATATAGGCTCGGGTTGAGGTAATAAACCACCAGCAGCAGGGCGACGCCCGACAGCCAGGTGGCGTAGGCTTCCCATTTGAACCAGTGCAGGTTCTCCGGCATTTTCGGCGGAGCCAGCTTGTACTTTTCCAGGTGGTAGATACCGCCGCCGTGAATCGCCCAGAGGTCGCCCGACAGGCCCTCGCGGGGATTGCTACGGTTGAGGTTGTTCTCCAGCCAGACGAAATAGAACGATGCGCCGATCCAGGCGATACCGGTGATCATATGGATCCAGCGGATGCCCAGGTTTAGCCATTCGGTGAAATGTGCTTCCACGATCTGTACCTCTTTCCCAGGGTAGGCACGCCAGCCCCAGGCTTCTCTTATTGGTGGGGGTTGAGGAGGAGAAGCTCGTCCTCATTGAAGAAATGCTCATCGCAGTTGTTGCCGGAACCACTGCGATCAACCACCAGGAAGTCATCCCGCTTTTCGATCGTCAGCACCGGGTGGTGCCAGACGCCGCGATGGTAATTGATGCCCTGCCTGCCATTACTGAGGAAGGCACGGACGGACCCTGATACAGGTACATCGCCAACTGGCGCGACCACGATCAGAAAGGGATTGCCGAGCAGCGGAATGAAAGCCTGGCTGCCCAGCGGATGGCGTTCCAGCATGCGGATGGTCAACGGCATCTCGAGCGACTCAGCGCTGAAGATGCTGATGATGGCCTGATCCTCCGGCTGTGCGGTCTGCACCGTGGCCAGCTTGTGATAGCGGCGGGTGGAACCGTTGTTGATCATGAAGAAATCGCTGCCTTCGGTTTCGATCACGTCACCGAAAGGGGCGAAGGCTTCTTTGCTCAGGGGCTCGATGGTCAGGCTACGCATGGCTGTTCTACTTGTTCTGTTCGGGTGGGGAGGCTGCAGCGCTTACAGCTGCTGCAGGCGGAAGAGGGCGATCTTGTTGATCTCGGCCAGGGCGGTGGCGAATTCCTGCTCCGGCGTGTTGTGAATACGCTCCTCGAAGGCGGCCAGGATCTGGTGGCGGTTGCTGCCCTTGACGGCCTTGATGAAGGGGAAGCCGAACTTGGCCTTGTAGGCATCGTTGAGTTCGGTGAAGCGGGCGAACTCCTCGGCGGTGCACTCGTGGATACCGGCACCGGATTGCTCGGCGGTGCTGGAAGCGGTCAGTTCGCCGCGTACGGCGGCTTTGCCGGCCAAGTCCGGGTGAGCGTTGATCAGCGCCAGTTGCGCCTCATGACTGGCGGACAGAAGGATGTCGGCCATACGCTGCTGCAGGCCGTCGATGTCGTCTACCGACGCATCCAGGCCGAGGTCATAGGCTTTCTCGGCCACCCAGGGCGAGTGCTCGTAGATGTCGGCGAAGGCGGCGACGAACGCGTCGCGGCTCAGCTGGGAAGGGGTCAGGGTCTGGAAACGGCTCATGGGCGGCTCTCTTTTTCGGTCGCGCTGAAGGGGTGGGTGGCATGCCAGTGCTTGGCGATGTCGACGCGGCGGGCGCACCAGACCTTGTCATGGCTCTTCACATAGTCGATGAAGCGTGCCAGCGAGGCCAGGCGGGCCGGTCGACCGAGCAGGCGGCAGTGCATGCCGATCGACAGCATCTTCGGAGCGCCGGCTTTACCCTCGGCGTAGAGCACGTCGAAGGCATCCTTGAGGTATTCGAAGAAATCGTCGCCCTTGTTGAAGCCCTGCACCTGGGTGAAGCGCATGTCGTTGGTGTCGAGGGTATAAGGGATTACCAGGTGCGGCTTCTCTGCGGTGCTGGCCGGGTCCCAGTAGGGCAGGTCGTCATCGTAGGTGTCGGAGTCGTAGAGGAAACCGCCTTCCTCACGCACGAGGCGCCGGGTGTTCGGGCCCAGGCGACCGGTGTACCAGCCCAGCGGACGTTCGCCGCTCAGCTCGGTGAGGATGCGAATGGCCTCGAGCATGTGCTCGCGCTCGGTGGCTTCTTCCATGTTCTGGTAGTCGATCCAGCGATAGCCGTGGCTGCAGATCTCATGCCCGGCAGCGACCATTTCGCGAATCACGTCCGGGTGACGCTGGGCGGCCATGGCCACGGCGAAGATGGTCAGTGGAATGTCGTGTTGCTTGAACAGGTTGAGCAGGCGCCAGACGCCGGTGCGGCTGCCGTACTCGTAGAGCGACTCCATGCACAGGTTGCGCTGGCCCTGCAGCGGCTGGGCGGCGACCATCTCGGAGAGGAAAGCCTCGGATTCCTTGTCCCCGTGAAGAATGTTGCGCTCGCCACCTTCTTCGTAATTGAGCACGAAGGACAGGGCAATACGGGCATCACCTGGCCAGTGCGGGTGAGGCGGGTTGGCGCCGTAGCCGATCAGATCGCGTGGGTAATCAGCGTTCACTGCAGTCTTCCTATCTGGAGCGTTGCGGTCACTGCGTGCCGGGAAATCGACGGCTACGCGACCGGGATGACTAATTGTATACAAAATTAGTTGCCGTTTGTAAATCGACTTTTCATCATTTTATTCAGTGTGCGTCTCGCCTGGAAAATTGCCACACTGGTCAGTAATTCATGCGGCCGATGGCGTAGTTGCTGGTGTGCGTCGATGTGGGCGATGAGCCTGTTTGGTGCGCCGACAGCGCCCGTATTGGAATTATTGTGTACAATTTGTGCGTAAAGTGTTTTATATTCGATCTGCATGCTATCCTGCGATTGCGTCGGAGCATTGCGACGAGCCGATTTCAACAGAGTAGAGGAGGTGTGGTGTTCGTAGGGCGCCAGGCGCCGCGGGCATCCGAGACCCATGGGACGTTTGACTACACATGTACTGGATGCCGCACACGGCTGCCCGGGGAGTGACATCAAGGTCGAGCTGTATCGCGTCGAAGGCGCGCAGCTGGAACTGATTAACAGCGTTACCACCAACCACGACGGTCGTTGCGATGCGCCGGTTTTGCAGGGTGATGACTACCGCACAGGCGTCTACCAGCTGCACTTCCACGCCGGCGACTACTACCGCGCCCGTGGCGTGAAACTGCCTGATACGGCCTTCCTCGACGTGGTCGTCCTGCGTTTTGGCATCGATGCCGGCCAGGAGCACTACCACGTGCCGCTGCTGATTTCCCCTTACAGCTACTCTACCTACCGCGGTAGCTGAGTGACTGGCAGGCCTGCTGCCTGCCAGACGAATGCTTGTCACCCTCAGACTCGTTTGAGCCCTTACGCCCGCTCACACTGCGGGCTTTTTTTCGCCTGTATTTCGGGGTGCTGTTGCTGGGTGAGCCATCACACGGCCCATCGGTGGGGCGCCTATTACGAACAGCGTGATGGGCGGCGTAGGGTGCGCCGTGTGTACCAAGAGCCCCTAGCGTGTGGCGATCCAGATCAGCAGGCCGGCCTGAAACAGGCTGAACGCCACCAGGCAGGTGATTGTGAAGCGCAGGCCGCTGTCCTCGCGCTTTAGGCGTTCGAGCCGATCTTCCAGTTTTCGCAGTTTGACGTCCTGCTCCTGCAGCGTCTGGTCGGCCTGCTGCAGCATCGCGGCAGCATCCAACAACTCGATGATCTGCACCTTCTCGGCATGCCAGTCGCCGTGCAGCGAGCTGACCCGTGGCGCGCTGTAGAACGGCTTGAGCTGCAACGGGTCGCTGTACTCGATGGTGAAACCCTGCGCTTTCAGCGCGTGGTCACGTCGGGCGCGGGCCGCTTCGTTGAAGTTGTCCTTGGTCGGCAGGGCGCCGCCCTCGACCTGGTAGTGCGCGTATTGCTTGCGCGCCCAGGCGATGCCCTGCGCCATGAGAAAACGCCCGAGACCGCGGTTGGCGGGCTCCACGCTGAGCCCTTTGTCCGGGCCGAAGCGAACTTCTTTGCGCTGATGATCGGCCCATACTTCCAGCAGGTTGTTCTGCCGATGCAGGCGTTGGCCTGGCACCTGGATGGTCAGGCGCAGCAGGCTCAGATCCTTGGCGTGGCGCTCCACGCGGCCGAGCTGAACGAAGCGTAGCGGTCGCGGCCCGGTCTCCCGGTCGACCGGCAGTGGCCCCAGGCGCAGCAGACTGAACTGCTCGGCTGGCAGGTCAGTCCAGGGATGCGGCGCGGCGGGCGTCTCGCCTGCTACGGCGTCGGCGGCTTGCGCCTCCGGGGCTGGGTTCTCGCTCATGGGCGTCCTGTGTACTGTTCGGTGGCCTTCGATGCGTTATCGGCCATTTTCCTCAGCACTGGAGCGAATAAAAGACACGATCCGATCGCCCAGTGCACGGGCCAAGGGTAGCTGCGGATCGTCGTAGGAGGCTAGCTGTTCGTTCCAGGGCGCCGGGGTGATGCGCATCACGTGGTTCATGCTGGTGATTAACGCTAGCTCGGCATCGGGCTTGGCCTGCTTGAGTACCTCGGCGTTGTCCGGGCTGACCTGGGCGTCGTGGGTGCCCTGCACGATCAAGGCGGGTATCTGCAGCGCGGCGAAGTTTTCCGCCGGGTCCTGGCGCAGCAGACTGATCAGGTAGGGCTGCACGCTAGGGCGATAGATCGCTTGTAGTTCCTTGGGCACCTTGGGCTGCAGCTTGCCGCGGATCAGGTTGGCGAGGATGTGCCGGCTCTCGTCCAGCAACGGCGGTGGCAGGCGCATGGCCAGTTGCATGTCCAGCACCTGGCCAATGGGGTAGGCGGGGCCGGCGATGGATACCAGAGCACTGGCCTGGCTGCCAGGTGCGGCCAGGCTGGCGATCAGCGCGCCCTCGCTGTGACCGATAAGAATCAGTCGATCAAAACGCGGATCGTCCCTGAGCAGACTGGCCCAGCCTTCGACATCGGCGACGTAGCGCTCGACGCTGAGGTCTTTCTCATCCGGTGTGGCGGCGCGGCTGGCGGCCACGCCGCGTTTGTCATAGCGCAGGCTGGCGATGCCATTGCGCGCCAGGACCTGGGCCAGCTTTTTCAATGCATCGTTATGGCCACCCTCTGGGTTGTTGCCGTCGCGGTCGGTGGGGCCGGAGCCGGCGATCAGCAGCGCCACCGGCACCGGTTTGTCGCTTTGCGGCACCAGCAGGCTGCCGTACAGGGTGCCCTGGTCGGTGTCGAGGCTGATGGGCGATTGCTGGGTGGTGTTGGCCTGGGCCAGGCCGGTGATCAGGGTGAGGGACAAGAGCAGGGCTCGTAGCATGATGAGGGTAGGGTAGTGGCAGACTGGCATTGGACGCGCTCGGCTGGACAAGGTTCGGGGTGAACTGCAAGTAGGTGGCAGGTATACTCGCCCACCTTGTGAATCGGGCCTGCGCAGTGGCAGGCCGATGCTGAATCTCGCGGAGTGTCTTCCCATGTCCGGCAATACCTACGGCAAGCTGTTCACCGTCACCACCGCTGGCGAAAGCCATGGCCCGGCGCTGGTCGCCATCGTCGACGGTTGCCCGCCGGGTGTCGAGATTTCTCTGGAAGACCTGCAGCGTGATCTCGATCGCCGCAAGCCGGGCACCAGCCGCCACACCACGCAGCGCCAGGAAGCCGACGAGGTGGAGATTCTCTCCGGCGTGTTCGAGGGCAAGACCACCGGCTGCTCCATCGGCCTGCTGATCCGCAACACGGACCAGAAGTCCAAGGACTACTCAGCGATCAAGGACCTGTTCCGCCCGGCCCATGCCGACTACACCTATCACCACAAGTACGGACTGCGCGATTACCGTGGCGGTGGCCGCAGCTCGGCCCGCGAAACCGCCATGCGCGTGGCGGCCGGCGCCATCGCCAAGAAGTTCCTGGCCAGCCAGGGCATCGTCATCCGTGGCTACATGAGCCAGCTCGGCCCCATCGAGATTCCGTTCAAGACCTGGGATTCGGTGGAGGAGAACGCCTTCTTCAGCCCTGACCCGGACAAGGTGCCGGAGCTCGAGGCCTACATGGATCAACTGCGTCGCGACCAGGATTCGGTCGGCGCGAAGATCACCGTGGTCGCTGAAGGGGTGATGCCGGGCCTCGGCGAGCCGATCTTCGACCGCCTCGACGCCGAACTGGCCCATGCGCTGATGAGCATCAATGCGGTCAAGGGCGTGGAAATCGGCGCCGGCTTCGCCTGCGTCGCGCAGCGTGGTACCGAGCACCGCGACGAGCTGACTCCGGAGGGTTTCCTCTCCAACAATGCCGGCGGCATCCTTGGCGGTATCTCCAGTGGCCAGCCTATCGTTGCTCATCTGGCGCTCAAGCCGACCTCCAGCATTACCACGCCAGGACGTTCCATCGATGTCGATGGCAATCCGGTGGATATCATCACCAAGGGCCGTCACGACCCGTGCGTGGGCATCCGCGCCACGCCGATTGCCGAGGCCATGATGGCCATCGTGCTGATGGATCATCTGCTGCGCCATCGTGGGCAGAATGCCGACGTGCGCGTAACCACGCCGGTGCTGCCGCAACTGTGATCCGGGCGGGCGCGGCCCTGCCGTACTGGCGGCTGTCCGGTTTCTATTTCTTCTACTTCGCTCTGCTCGGGGGTACCGCGCCGTTTCTGGCGCTGTACTTCGATCACCTGGGTTTCTCCCCGGCGCGGATCGGCGAGTTGATCTCCATTCCCATGCTGATGCGTTGCTTGGCACCGAACCTGTGGGGCTGGCTGGGTGATCACACCGGTCAGCGCCTGCTGATCGTGCGCTTTGGCGCGCTGTGCACCCTGGTCTGCTTCGCCGGCATCTTCTTCAGCCAGAGCTACGCCTGGCTGGCGCTGATCATGGCCACCCACGCCTTCTTCTGGCATGCGGTGCTGCCGCAGTTCGAGGTTATCACCCTGGCTCATCTGCGCGAGCAGGCGGCGCGCTACAGCCAGATTCGCCTGTGGGGCAGCATCGGCTTCATCGTCGCCGTAGTCGGCCTCGGCCTGCTGTTCGAATGGCTGAGCCTGGATGCCTATCCGGCAGCGCTGCTGGTGATCATGGCCGGTATCGTCGCCAGCAGTTTGTGGGTGCCCAATGCGCAGCCTGTGCTGCGCCCTAGCACGCTGGAGTCGGATGGTTTTCTGCGCCAATTGCGTCGCCCCGGCATCCTCGCGTTCTACGCTTGCGTCGGGCTGATGCAACTGAGCAACGGTCCGTACTACACCTTCCTGACCCTGCACCTGGAGGGTGTTGGCTACAGCCGCGGCGCCATCGGGTTGTTCTGGGCGCTGGGGGTGGTGGCGGAGATTCTGCTGTTCCTGGTCATGGCGCGGCTGCTGCAACGCTATTCACTGCGCGCGGTATTGTTGGCCAGCTTCCTGATCACCGCCGTGCGCTGGCTGCTGCTGGGCAACCTGGCCCAGTACCTGCCGGTACTGTTGCTGGCGCAGTGCATGCACGCCGCCACTTTTGGCGCTTTCCATGCTGCGTGCATTCACTTCGTGCAACGCAGCTTCGCCGATCGCCAGCAGGGCCAGGCCCAGGCACTGTATGTCAGTCTGGCCGGGATTGGCGGTGCGTTGGGCGCGCTGTATGCCGGTTACAGCTGGAAGAGCCTGGGCCCGGCCTGGACGTTTGCCATCGCCAGTCTGGTAGCCTTGCTGGCCGCCTTCATCATTGCCACCCGTCTGCCGCCCGAGCGGCCCTGAATCGAGTGAACCCTTCATGAGCAGCCTCGCCGTCTACCAGCACACCTCCCCGGAACTGCCGAACAAGATACTGAACCACGCCGACGACATCGCCAGCACCCTGGCGGCGGCGGGTATCGATTATCGCCAGGTGGAGCTGCCGGCTGCGTTGCGCCCCGGCTGTGAGCAGGCCGAGTTCGACGCAGCCTATGGTCTGTGGCTGCAGGCGTTCATGGGCAAGGAAGGCCATGTGCAGCAGGAGCTGTTCAACCTGCAGCGTAACCATCCGCAGAAACTGGAGTTGCGTGCGCGTCATCTGGATGAGCAGTCGCAATCGACGGCCAGTGCCTGGTTGTTCCTCGGTGGCTTCGCCCAGCTTAGCCTGCACCTCGAAGATCACGTCTACATGCTGCAGGGCGAGAAGGGCGACCTGTTGTCGCTGCCAGCGGGTACCCGCTACTGGTTCGACCTGGGGGAGGAACCGCATGCGCTGGTGGCGCGCCTGAGCGCCAGCGAGGACGCACCTGTGCGCACCGACGACGATATCGCCAGCCGATTTGCCAGGCTCGGTGACTAAGGGAACCCGCGCCGGTGGCCAGCTATCCTATGAAAGTAACCTTTCAGACAGGAGTGTCGTCATGGGTTCTACCTTCAATGGCCTGATTGGCCTGGTCATCCTCGCCCTGGATATCTGGGCCATCATCAACGTGGTCAAGAGCAACGCGGAAACTGGAATCAAGATTCTATGGATTCTGCTGATCGTGCTGTTGCCTGTAATCGGCCTGATCATCTGGGCGCTGATGGGGCCGCGCGGTAACGTCAGAATATGAGGCGTCTGTGGCTGCTGGCCTTGGCGCTGCTGCCGCTGTTCAGTGTGGCAGCAGATAACGCCGACGCCTGGCAGGCATTGCGTGAAGGTCGCGCGCTGATACTCATGCGTCATGCCACGGCGTCGGGTACGGGCGACCCGGCTAGCTTCCGCCTTGGACAATGCGAAACCCAGCGCAACCTCAACGCTCAAGGGCGTGCCGAGGCCCGGCGTTGGGGCGAGTTGCTCGCGCGTCAGGGGATCGAGCAGCCGCGGCTTCTCAGTAGTCGCTGGTGCCGTGCGCTGGACACGGCCAGCAACATGCAGCGCGGCCCGGTACATCCATTAGCTGCATTGGATTCGTTCTTCGGCCAGCCCGAGGATGGTGCCGAGCAGACCGCCGAGCTGATTCGCCAGATCAACGAGTTGCCTGCTGGTGAGCCGTTGGTGCTGGTTTCCCATCAGGTCAATATCACCGCCCTGACCGGCATCTTTCCCGCTTCGGGTGAGGGGCTGATTCTGGCTTTGCCACTGCGTCCACGTGCTGAGCCTCTGGCGCGCATACCCGCACCCTAGACACTTTTCGTAAAGAGTCCGGTTACAAAGCCAGTTGCGCCTGAGCCGGCTGCAACACGCCCTCGAGTTCCAGTAACTGCTGCTTGCGCGGCAGGCCACCGGCATAACCGGTCAGGCTACCGTCACGGCCGATCACCCGATGGCAGGGCACGATGATGGAGATGGGGTTGGCGCCATTGGCCGTTCCCACCGCGCGTACTGCCTGCGGCCGCCCGATGACATTGGCCAGCTCCGAATAGCTGCAGGTGCGGCCGTAGGGAATGGCCAGCAGCGCCTGCCAGACCGCCTGCTGGAATGCTGTGCCCCTCGGCGCCAGGCGCAATTCGAACTGGCGGCGCTTGCCGGCGAAGTATTCGTCCAACTGGCTACACACGGCGTCCAGCTCACGGCTAGCGGGCTGCCAATGGTCTTCGATGCGCCAGGGCCGGCTGTCCAGCTCCATCAGCAGCAGTTGCAGGCCGCTTTCATCGGCCGCGAGAAACAGTGGGCCAACAGGGCTGTCGTGATGGCGGTAATGCATGGTTCAGCCTCCCGAATAGTTGTGCCAGAGATGCGCCGCCGCATAAGCGCGCCACGGACGCCAGGCCTCGGCGTGAGCTTTGAGGCGCCGTGCGTCGATACCTTCCGCTCCCCACACTGGCGCCTTGAGTAGACCCAGATCGCTTGCGGGAAAGGCGTCGGCCTCACCGAATGCGCGCAGGGCGATGTACTCCGCTGTCCACGGGCCAATGCCGGGCAGGGCGCACAATCGCTCGATCAGTGCCAGGCTGCCTTCTTCCAGATCAAGCTTCAGGCTGCCATCGGCGATGCGCGCGGCGAAGTGCTGCAGGCACTGCACACGCTTGCCGGGCATACCGATACCGGTCAGGTCGGCCTCGGCAAGCGCCTGCGGCGAAGGGAACAGATGGCTGATGCCCAACGCTTCCGGCGTCTCGATCGGCGTGCCGACACGCTGCACCAGACGCCCGACGATGGTGACCGCCGCCTTGACCGTGACCTGCTGACCGACGATGGCGCGCACCGCCTGTTCGAACGGATCGAACGCCACCGGCAGGCGCAGGCCGGGATTGCGCAGCAGCAGCGGCGCGAGCAGTTCGTCAGCGCTCAGGTGCAGGGCAATCGCCTCGGGCTCGCTGTCGAGATCGAACATGCGCCGCACGCGCTGTTCGAGTTGATCCAGATGCGCGGGCGAGGCCAGGCGACAGCGCAGTTCCAGCGCGTTCTGCCCTGGCAACGGGGCGACCCGAAACCAGCCGGGTGTGCCGTCGATGCTGAAGCCGCGGCTGTAGCTGTCCGCGCTCAGTGACTCCAGCCTGGGAATCGCGCGCAGGGCGAAATGGCTGTGGAACTGTTGCCAGTCCCAGGGCGGTTGGTAGGGCAGAAGCAGCGTGATGATGTTCATGGCTGGCACCCTAGCGCGGCGTTTGCGGCTTGTCAGCGTGAAGATGACTTTCAAACTCTGACGGCCTGGCCGGTGCGCATGGCGCACCCTACATGAAGCGCGTATCGGAGGGCCAAGGTTCGGACGGATGAGCTTTTGGTAGGGTGCGTCGCGCGCACCAGGGAGCAAACCCTTAGGTGCCACGTTGATAACGCCCCGGTGTAATGCCTTTCCAGCGCTTGAAAGCATGGATGAAATTCGACAGCTCTCCATACCCCAGTCGTTCGGCAATCTCTTCCAGGCTCAGGCCACCAGCGGCCAGCAGCTCTTCGGCCAGCGCCTGGCGCACCTCGTCCTGCAGGGCGCGGAAGCTGGTTCCTTCTTCGATCAGGCGCCGGCGCAGGGTGCGGCTGCTCAGGTGCAGGCGCTCCGCGACCTGTTCCATATCGGCGATCTGTCCCGGCGACTGCAACAGCAACTGGCGCACGCGTCCGGCCACACCCTGATGCCATTGATGGCGCGCCAGCAATGCCTGGCATTGCTGCTCGCAGGCGCTGACCAGTTGCGGGTTGGCCCGTGGCAGTGGGTTGTCCAGCAACTCGGCGGCGAAGCCCATGCGATTGCACGCCGCGCCAAAGCGTGGCACCTGGCCGAAGGCTGCGATGAACGGCGCTGTATCGGCCGGTGCGGCTTGACGCAGTTCCACATCCAGTAGTCGTAGCGTGCTACCGAGTAATTCACGCACGACCACCAGGGCGCCGACCATATCGCGCTGAACGATGAAATCATGCAGCGCCTGGGGTAGGGCGCTGTCGTCGAAATTCAGGCTGGCCACGGCACCATCCAGGCTCAGGCTGATGCGGGTGAAGGCATAGGTCAGGCCGTGATAGCGCAGGCCCAGCTCAGCGGCCTGGCGCACCGTGGCGCTGCTGAGAATGGCGTAACCCCAGGCCCCGTAGGTGGTCAGGTGGTAGCGCCGGCCGGCCTGCAGGCCGAGATCTTCTACTGCGGGCAGCGCCTCAATCAGGTTGGCGATCAGCTGCAGCTCACGCTGCGCTTCGATCTCCCCGTTCAGGCTGGCCAACTGCATCGGGCTGAGCCCCGTTTCATGCAGGCACTCGTCCAGGCTCAGGCCAAGATCGAGCCCCAGTTGGGTGAGCAGCTGGATGCTGGTGATACTGCGGCGTGCAGGCCAGGGAGATGACATAGATTGTCCGAAAATCACAATATCCTGGCCGACTATGCCATAACCTGCGCAGGGCGAGGCAAGTAGCATCAGCTCATCGTCATACACGGGTCATCACAATGAACAACAACCCCCGTACGAACGCGCCCTGGCGCGTGTTGATCATCGGCAGCGGCTTTGCCGGTCTGGGCCTGGCCATGCAGTTGCGCAAGGCCGGCGAGGACGACTTCCTGTTGCTCGAGAAGGCTGGCGAGGTCGGCGGTACCTGGCGCGACAACAGCTACCCGGGCGCCGCCTGCGATGTGCCTTCGCACCTGTATTCCTTTTCCTTCGAGCCCAAGCACGATTGGTCGCGCAAGTTCGCGCCGCAGGCGGAAATCCATGCCTATATCCTGCAGTGTGTGGAGAAACACCGGCTGCGTCCGCACATCCGCCTGAACAGCGAAGTGCTCGGTGCCGATTTCGATGCCGAGCGCGGCATTTGGCGTGTCGAGCTGGCAGGGGGCGAAGTGATCGAGGCGCAGGCGCTGGTGAGTGCCTGCGGCCAGCTCAATCGGCCGGCTTACCCGAAACTGCCCGGGCTGGAACATTTCCGTGGCGAGGCCTTTCACTCGGCGCGCTGGCGCCATGATCTGGATCTGACCGGCAAGCGCGTCGCGGTGATCGGCACCGGCGCTTCGGCGATCCAGTTCGTGCCGCAGATCCAGCCGAAGGTCGCCAGCCTGAGTCTGTTCCAGCGTTCGGCGGCCTATGTGCTGGCCAAACCGGATCGTACCTATCGACCCTGGGAGATTGCCCTGAAACAGCGTTTGCCGCTGCTGCAGCGCGCCGACCGCCTCCTGCAATACCTGCATCACGAGGGCCGGGCGCTGGCCTTCATCCGCTTCCCCTGGCTGATGCGCCTGTTTCGCCACAGCTTCACCCGCCACCTGCAGCGGCAGATGCCCAATGCTGGCAAGCGTGCGCAGTTGCAGCCTGACTATCCAATGGGCTGTAAACGTATCCTGATCAGCAACGACTACTTCCCGGCGCTGGCGCAGGCCAATGTCGAGATCGTCGACGCGGCGATTCGGGAGGTGCGCGAGCACGCCCTGGTGACGGCCGATGGTCGTGAGCACCCCTGCGATGTGCTGATCTACGGCACCGGTTTCACCGCCACCGACTTCCTCGCGCCGATGCGCATTCGCGGCCTCGACGGGCTGGAGCTGAATCAGGCCTGGAAGGAGGGCGCCGAAGCCTACAAGGGCATCAGCGTCAGCGGCTTTCCCAATCTGTTTCTGCTCTACGGGCCGAACACCAACCTCGGCCACAACTCCATTCTTTATATGCTCGAAAGTCAGTACGGCTACGTGCTGGGCTGCCTACAGGTGCTGCGCGAACAGCAGCTGCGTTATCTCGATCTGCGCCCGACGGTGCAACGGCACTACAACGCGGAGTTGCAACAGGCGACCCATCGAACGATATGGGAACAGGGCTGCGACAGCTGGTACAAGACCGCTACCGGCAAGAACACCAACAACTGGCCGGGTTTCACCTTCACCTATCGCCTCATGACCCGTACTCCGGAGCTTGCCGACTATGACTGCGTCCGCTGATTTCAAAGCCCCAGCCGCCGAACAGATGTTGCTGCGCGGCCTGTTGCGCGGTTTTCTGCGTCTGTTCTTTCGCGGCCTGGTGCGGCCGCCGATGCCCGTGCCGGCGCAGCGCCGCATATTGCGCGCACTCACCGCCATCACCCTGACGCCGCGTGGCTTAACGCGCAGCGCCGACACTCTGGCCGGGCGCCCCTGTGAATGGCATCGACCGCCTGCCAGCAGCGGTAGCGTGCTGCTTTATTTGCACGGTGGCGCCTTCATGATCGGCGGGCCGGACACGCACCGAGGCATCTGCGCCAGCCTGGCCAAACGCGCTGTCCTTGAAGTCTGTGCGCTGGATTACCGCCTGGCGCCGGAACATCCCTATCCCGCTGCGCGCGATGACGTGGTGGCGGCTTACCAGGCGCTGCTGGACGCCGGTTATAGACCCGAACAGATCGCCATTGGCGGCGACTCGGCCGGCGGCAACCTGAGCCTGGTCGGCTGCCTGCGCATTATCGAACTCGGCCTGCCGGCACCCGCCGCCCTGGTGTGCTTTTCGCCGGTCACCGACTTCACCGGTGAGCAGATGCACGAGCCGCCTGCCGGCGATCCGCTGCTCCACCCCAGCTGGATAGAACAGGCCGCGCAGCTGTACTGCCCGGCCGACCTGCCGCGCAATGATCCGCGCCTGTCGCCGCTGTTTGCCGACCTCAGCCAACTGCCGCCGACGCTGATTCAGGTGGGCGAAGACGAGTTGTTGCTCAATGACAGCCTGCGCCTGGCCGAGCGCGCCAAAGCGGCTGGGGTCAACCTGCGCCTGGAGCGCTATCCGGGGTTGTGGCACGTGTTCCAGGCGCATGTCGGCATGTTACGCGCGGCGGATTACGCCATCGCCCGTGTGGCGGCCTTTCTCCGTGAGCGGGGTGTGTGATGAACAACATTCTCATCAGCGGCGCCGCATCAGGCATTGGCGCCGCCACCGCGCGGCTGTTTCACGCACGGGGCTGGCGCGTCGGGTTGCTCGACGTCGATGAAAAAGCGCTGACAGCCTTGGCCGCCGAGCTGGGTGGCGCCTGGCATGCGCCGCTGGATGTGATCGATGCCACGGCGGTGAAAGTCGCGCTGGCCGATTTCTGCGCGCAGAGCGGTGGTCAGTTGCGCCTGTTGTTCAATGGCGCGGGCATTCTGCGTACCGGCGCCTTCGCCGATATCGAGCTGGAGCAACACACGCGTCTGGTACAGATCAATGTGCTCGGCGTGCTCAACCTCTGCCATGCGGCCTTTATCTATCTCAAGGCCACGCCGGACGCGCAGGTGATCAACATGGGCTCGGCCTCGGCGCTCTACGGCGTGCCGCAGCTGGCCAGTTACTCGGCCAGCAAGTTCGCTGTACGGGGCCTGACCGAGGCGCTGGAGCTGGAGTGGCGCGAACATGGCATCCGCGTGGGTGACCTGATGCCGCCATTCGTCGACACGCCGATGGTGCGCAGTCAGGCGCAGCGTCCGCCGGTGATGCGTCGTCTGGGCGTGCGCCTGGAGGCCGAGCAGATCGCCGAAGCGGCCTGGAAGCAGGCCCACGCCAGCACCGTGCATCGCCCGGTGGGGCTGCAGTTCGGGCTGCTGTTCAACCTCGGGCAGATCACGCCGGGCTGGATCAACAGGTTACTGATGGCCTTGCTCAGTCGCTCATGAGTTCCGGCGAGGGGTTCAAGCTGGCCAATTGCCGTCGGTCGTCGGCTTTGTCACAAAGGCTTTCTGGGCGACGCCAACCTCGCGTTTAGCGGCTACTCTTGGGGTGACGGTTTTCAGCCCGGCGTTCTGTCGGGCAGTCGTCGATACGCTTGCAGTAGACACATCGAGCACCAGCTCGATTCTCGGGGCGGCGCCACTTGGGTGCTTCTGTAAACGCAGGGCGTTTTCAGAGGTTTCCGGTAGAGGCCGCGACACCGTCTGTAGGACGGTCGCATTGGGAAAGCGGTTAATCCATCCATAGCCTG
This sequence comes from Pseudomonas sp. YY-1, assembly GCF_002843095.1. Lineage (NCBI taxonomy): Bacteria > Pseudomonadati > Pseudomonadota > Gammaproteobacteria > Pseudomonadales > Pseudomonadaceae > Pseudomonas > Pseudomonas sp. YY-1. The sequence goes on from NZ_PJLX01000009.1 coordinate 188,666, forward strand.
AGAGGGGGTCGTTTATGAGCACAGCCTTCCACGAAGACTCCAGCACATCGGTGCTGCGTCGGATGAAAGAAGGGGGATTCGACTTCGCCCAGTTTCACCCGATCGAGTTCTACGCCATCTTTCCCGACGAAGAACGGGCCAGAACGGCGGCCAGAAACTTTCGCGGCGAGTCGCTCAACGCTCAGATATCCGCCCGTGAGGACGGCATCTGGCACCTGCAAATCAGCAAAGTGATGTATGCCACCCATGCCGGTATCGGCGAGTTCGAACATGACCTGGAGTCCATCGTCGTCCCGCTGGGCGGCAAGATGGATGGCTGGGGCGTTACCCAGGAGGTGAAAGCGTCAGCCATGCGTTAGGGAAACACTGAAAAAGTTGTCATGCCCGCGCAGGCGGGCATCCAGAACCAGCGAATTATCTGGGCTCCCGCCTTCGCGGGCGTGACGATAGCTGGCTTTTCAGGACATCCTCAAATGTGGATGCAGCGGCGTCCATCAGCTCAGACCATCGGCCGGTTGTCCGGCCGATGGCTTCAACTCCCAGTCCACCTCGACTTGCCAATCCTTCTCGCGCAGACTGCGCGGCGGAGGTAGCTATGGCCGATGTTCTGATCCTGACTCATATCGATTATTGCCCGCCAGCCCACCTGGCGCAGGCGCTGCAGGCGCGTGGCTGCAGTTTCGACGTGCTGCGCGTCGATCTGGGTGAACTGCACGGTTACGACCTGGAGCGGCCCAAGGCGGTCGCCGTAATGGGCGGGCCGATGAGCGTCAATGACCCGTTGCCCTGGATCGCCGACGAAGTTGCTGCGTTGCAGCGCTTTATCAAGCGCGACATTCCCATCATCGGTCACTGCCTGGGCGGCCAACTGCTGGCCAAGGCACTGGGTGCCAGCGTCCGTCGCATGTCTTATACCGAAGCGGGTTGGCAGCACATGCAACGTCGTGCAGAGGCTGTCGATAGCCCCTGGCTGGCGCATCTGCCTGCAGTGTTCAGCATCTTCCAGTGGCACGGCGACACCTTCTCGCTGCCTGACGGCGCCCAGCCTCTGTTGAGTAGCCAGTGGTGCGACAATCAGGCCTTCGCCTGGGGTGACAAGGTGCTGGCGCTGCAGGGCCACCCGGAGATGACCGAAGATCTGATCGCGCTCTGGCTAGACGACTGGGCACACCTGCTCGATGCCAGCCAGCCCAGCCAGCAGAGCATCGACGAGATGCGTGACGACCTGAGTGGGAAGGTCAGGTTATTGAATCAGGTGGCCGAGGGTTTCTACGCGCACTGGCTGAAACTGGCTGGGCTTTGAGCCTGAAGAGGACCGGGTGCCATTGGCACTTGGCCGCAGCTCAAAGCTCGTCAGGGATCAACGCCAGCAGATCGGTCACACCCACATCCACGCCCGCCTGGGTCAACAGCGTCGTAGCCTGACCGCGGTGATGTGTCTGGTGGTTGAACAGGTGCATCAGCAGGGCGAAGAAGTGCTTTTGCGCGGCCACACCCTTCATGTTGCGGTAGCTCAGCGGCTGATCCAGCTGCTCTTCGCCCATCTCGGCGGCCAGGGCTTCGATGTAACTGTCCAGCTGTTTACGCAGTGCGGTCAGCTCGCGTATATCCGCACCCATCGGTTGATCCAGGCGCGTCGGCGCTTCCAGCCCTGCGAGCGCCTGCAATGACCGGAAGTTCGCCGGGTGTGCGCTATAGCGCCCCAGCCAGATACGGTCAGCCACCAGCAGATGATTGAGCGTGCCGAGGATCGAGCCGAAGAACGCACCACGCTCGGCACTCAGCGCTTCATCAGGTAGGGTGGAAGCCGCTGTGTAGAGCCGTTCGTTCATCCAGCTGTTGTAGCGTGCCATCAGGCGGATATGGTCGATTCTCTGCATGTTTTCACCTGTTGCGTACGACTTACCGTTGACTGTGGCGGCTGCGCCAATCTTCGCTGAGCAGCCCGAAGAGTGCCGAGTCCGACACCTGTCCGTCGATGATCCAACGCTGACGTAGCAATCCTTCCTGGCTGAAGCCCAGGCGCTCCAGAGCACGACCGGAGGCGCTGTTGGTTGGGTCGATTTCAGCCTCGACACGATTCAGCTTCAGAGCTTCGAAACCATGGCGCAGTAGCTCGCCAGCCGCCTCCTGAACGTAACCCTTGCCCCAGGCAAACGATGCAATGCCAAAACCGATCTCGGCACGACGCGACTCCGGTTCATAGTTGAACAGCAGGCATTTGCCGATCAGCTCGGCGCTTTCCCTGTCGACGATAGCCAGGGTCAGGCGTTGGCCATCGTGCATGGCCTGTTGCTCGGCGCGGATGAAATCCTGCGCCACGACTTCGGAGCTCCAAGGTGGCGTGTTCCAGTACTGCATGACTTGCGGGTCGGAAAAGATCGCGAACAGCGCCGCAGCATCCGCTGCTTGCAGAGGGCGCAGGACAAGACGTGGCGTCGTCAGAGTGACGGAAAAATCGGGCATCGGATTTCCTCGCGGCTCAGGTACTCAAAAGCGCTCGTCGGCGATGGCTGGCAGTACCAGCTCGCGCACGTAACTAGCATCGGACAGACTCAGCAGGGTTCGCACCAGAGCGACGACATCGTGCAACGGAATCAGCTGACCTTCGCCATTTTGCGCCGCCTGTTCAACCGGTGTTTGCAGGCCATCCTGGGTATTGAGGTAGCCCAGTTGCAGGCAGGTGACGGCCAGACGCTGATCGCGAAAACCTTCGCGCAGGGTCTCGGCAATGCCCTTGAGGGCGAACTTGCTGGCGCCAAAGGTGACTTCCGGGCGGCCACTCTGTGGCAGGGCCGAGGTGGAGCCGGTGAGGATCAATTGCGGCTTGGCGCCGCCTAGCAGGCGCGGTAGCAGGCGTTTGAGCAGCAGCAAGGTCGCGCCGATATTGACGCTGACCATCTCGAGAATCTGCGCGTCGTCGTCCTGCAGAAAGCTGTAGTCATCCTCGAACGCGCGAGTTTCCCAGATCCCCAGGTTGTAGATGATCGCGTCCAGGCGCTGAGGCGACTGTGCTTCGATTGCGTCCACGGCCCGCAGTGGATCACTCATATCCGCCTCGATCCACTGGATGCCTGTAGGCAGATCGACTGGGCGGTTACGGGAAATTCCGATCAACTCGTGGCCTTGCGCCAAGCCGTCTACCAGCGCACGGCCGAGACCTCGGCTGGCTCCGATCACCATGATGCGCATCCTGTGCCTCCTTGATTCATGCTGGGTTCTTCCATGGCTCCGGCGAGGGTAACGCTCGCCCGAGAGGAAGACTGGGACGTTAAGTGGGGAACTGGTGGTGGGTCAAACGGGATATGCCAGGCAAGCACTTATCGTGTGGGGGATTGCTCTCACCGTCGTTCCCGCGAAGGCGGGAGCCCAGAGAGTTGTTCTGGGTACCCGCCTGCGCGGGAACGACGGTCGCTGCAGGTGATGCAGGCTCGCAGGTGATGGCGACTACTGAGCGCTCGGCTCCGACCATACGGCAAACTCGTTGCCGCCTGGCTCGACGAAGTGAAAGCGTCGGCCACCGGGGAAGGTAAAGATCGGTTTGACGATTTCCCCACCCGCAGCCTCGACCTTGGCCAGGGTGTCTTCCAGTTGTGCGCTATAGAACACGATCAGCGCGCTGCCGTTGTCGCTGCGCGCGGACATCTCGGCGCTGAAGAAACCGCCATCCAGGCCTTCGTCGGCGAAGGCGGCGTAATCGGGACCGTAGTCCGTGAATCGCCAGCCGAAAGCTGCCTGGAAGAAGGCCTTGGTGGCCGGCAGGTCGCGGGTGGGATATTCGACGTAGTTGATCTTCTCGTGGGTAGGCATGCCGGATTCCTTGGCGGTAAAAGAGAGGGCGTTACTGACGTGATTTGGCCAGATCGATGGCCGCCTGAATAGCTCCACGTGATTGCGGGCTGTTCTTCCAGCAGGTCGAGCCAAGCTGAGCGGCGACCGCGGTGACGATATCGCCGACGCTGGCATCGGCCAGTTCCTGAAGCGAGTTGATGCCGATCTGTTCAAGGCGCTGTACGACAGTCGGGCCTACGCCTTTAACGTTCAGAAGGGCTTGGTGTTCGTCGGGTGGGAATGGCATTGGGATTGTTACCAGCACTTAAGCTAAGGAACGGGCTTTAGCCCGTCTACAGTGAGTGGAAAGAACGGTTTGAATGCTGTAGTGCTTACGGCTCGTTGTTGTTGGTGACAGAGTGTTCAATTAGAACTTGCTCCATAGCTCTTTTTATATCAATGTCTGATGGGGATTTGAGTGTGAAGTAAAAGCTTATTGCACCAACCACAAAGCTAATAATTGTTATTATGTAGGCTCTGTTCGTTTGCTTCTTTGTTTTTTCTTGTTCTGACTTTAGTTCTGTGTATTTGTTTAAGGTTGATGTTATTGGTAGGAGGATGTGTTTGTCTGAGTCATCTTGCGATGATTCAATGATCTTGAGCAGTCTAGAAAGAGAGGGTTTTACTTCGTCAGGTAAATCGTCGAATGGCTCTTCTTTTTCGATTTCAATCACTAATTTCTTTAATGCTGAAAAAGAGGCGGCTTCGTCAATTTCGGCGTAAAGTCTATAAATTACGTCGCGGCTGTTTTTGGGTGATAGATCAAAGCCACGACCAATTAATGTAATGTCTTTTGCGGAAAGTAAAACTGATGATGAAAGCTTTTGCTTTATGTTTGTTTTCATGCTTTCCATATTCTTTCTTTTCTGAATTGTCATCCAGAAAATGAAAACTATAGCGCCAGCCATTACTGCAATGTAAAAGACAGCCAAGAATAAGTTGAGTACTTCCTTTGTCACACTGCACTCCTGAGATGCATAGCGATTGGTTAAGGAATGGGCTTTAACCCGTCCCAGTGAACGAAGTGAGCGATTTGAATGTTGTTATGTGTGAGCACATAGGCTGCTAATACTCGCTGTTTGCTTTTTAATGTCTGCCACCGGATTGAATGCGTGTGCTGCTAATTGCTGTTCGATAACTTCACGATTTTGTTGAAATAATGTACGTGCAAACTCAGGAACAATAGGGCTGTTCATGTATCGTACAATGTATTTCATTTTGTCTACATTACTTTGAGTCGGAATGCTTTGGCCATAGTTGTCGGCGATTAATCATTAGGTCAGTAGAGAACTCTAGACACAGAGTTAGGATGTCTTGCTTCGGAGCTTCAAGGCTAAAAAATTTCCCTTTGTTATCAATCCTTTCTATATTGCTCGCAATGTAATATTTGCCATCAGTGTAGGCGTTGATGATTTGCATGCCATCATGCGTTATGGCATTTCTGCACTCCTTGAAAAATGTAGAGTGCCTTACTTCTGAGAAGTATGACCAAGCAATTTTCTGGCTTGTAACTGTTTCTAAAGAGTCTTTCAGTGACTGAAAGGTGTTAACGAAAGCATTGAAGGTGAAGTTTATGTCTTCATTACTTGTGTTGACGGGGTTGATTCCGGCTAGGAAGTTATTATTGACTAGATTGCAAATGCTGATAATTTTTCTTAGGAAGTACTCATATTCTTCCAGTTTATTTTTTATGAAGCTGCCAACGACCATCTTATGGTGTATTTCTTGTTCAGTCATCCGTTGATACTCTTCACATAACTATACATAGACACCAAATGGTGCATAACCTGCGGGCTATTTTGGTGGATAACCTTCCTGGTCATTTTCAAGATCCTTCTCTAGCTCGCGGGAGGCAGCGAGGCGATGGGGTGATTGGGAGGTTATACACCATGTCGGATAACTGCTGGCAAGTGGCAATTACGTGAAAGCGGGGGCGGTTGGAAAGAGCGTAGGGAAGATCGCGAGCAAGCTCGCTCCTACAAAAAGCGGGGCGTGGAGGAGAAGGCGCAGCGGTGAGCCGCTGCGCCTTTTTTTCAGCGGTTGAAACGCTCGACCAGGGCGTATTGGCCCTGTGCGGTGTTGGTCAGGGCTTCGCTGAGTTTGGCGGTATCGTTGGCTTCGCCGGCGGTCTGGTCGGCCAGTTGGGCGATGGTGGTGATGTTCTGGTTGATCTCGTCGGCGACGGCGCTTTGCTCTTCCGCCGCCGCGGCGATCTGGTTGGCCATATCGGCGATATTGGCCACCGAGTCGCTGATGCCGGACAGCGCCTGATCGGCCTGCAGCACGCGCTCGACACCTTCGTCGGCCTGCTTGCGGCCGATTTCCATGGTCAGCACGGCCTCTTCGGCGGTGCGCTGCAGTTTGGCGATCAGCGCGTGGATCTGTTCGGTGGACTCGGCAGTGCGCTGGGCCAGCGAGCGCACCTCGTCAGCCACCACGGCAAAGCCGCGGCCCATTTCGCCGGCGCGAGCAGCTTCGATGGCGGCGTTGAGGGCGAGCAGGTTGGTCTGGTCGGCGATGCCTTTGATCACGTCGACCACGCCGCCAATCTCGCTGCTGTCCTGGGCCAGGCGGGTCACGGTCTCGCCGGTATCGCCTACCGATTGCGACAGGCGCTGGATGGCTTCGCGAGTTTCTGCGGCGATGGTGCGGCCTTCGCTGGTCAGGCGGTTGGCTTCCTGGGTGGCGATGGCGGTGCGGGCGACGTTGCTGGCCACTTCCAGGGTGGTGGCGGCCATTTCGTTGACGGCGGTAGCGACCTGCTCGGTCTCGCTGCGCTGGCGCTCGAGGCCAGCCGAGCTATTGTGCGCGAGCTTGTCGGCTTCACGCGCTTGCAGGGTCAGTTGCTCGGCGGTGTCCTGCAGGCGGGTGAGGCAGGTTTTCAGGCGCGCTTCCTGGCTGAGCATGGCCATTTCCAGGCGTGCTTCGGCGCCGCGGCTGTCGGTGTACATCTGCGCGATCAGCGGGTCGGAGGTGGTTTGCTCGGCAAGGCGCAGCAGGCGTTTGACGCCGCGCGTCTGCCAGGCGATGCCAGCCAGACCCAGCGGCACGGAGAGCACTGCAGCGAGGATGAAGCCCCAGTTGCTGCCCATCCAGTGGCCGATCATGAAGCCGATCTGGCTGACCAGGATGAAGGGCATCCACGCCTGGACGATGGGTAACCACTGGTTGCTGGCCGGAACGGCCGACTTGCCGGCGTTGATGCGGGCGTACAGCGTTTCGGCGCGGCGTACTTGCTCGGCGGTCGGTTTGACACGGACGGATTCGTAGCCGACGACCTGGTTGTTTTCGGTCACGGGCGTGACGTAGGCGTTGACCCAGTAGTGGTCGCCGTTCTTGCAGCGGTTCTTGACGATGCCCATCCACGGGCGGCCCTTCTTCAGGGTCGTCCACATGTGCTCGAACACGGCGGACGGCACGTCAGGGTGACGCACGATGTTGTGTGGCGCGCGCAGCAGTTCTTCGCGCGTGAAGCCGCTGACTTCGACGAAGGCGTCGTTGCAGTAGCTGATTTGTCCTTTGAGGTCGGTGGTGGATATCAGGCGTTGTTGTGCTGGAAAGGTGCGCTCACGCTGAGTGACCGGCTGGTTGTTACGCATGGCAGGTATCCGTCGTTGTAATACCCTGTCATCGGCCGGCGAGCGGCGAAGTTGAGGGCTGAATCAGTTTTGGCGAGTTTAATCGCTTTTTGAATGACGTCACATTTTTGTCACGGCATGAGCCGTCCTTGGCCCGACGGGGAGGCCCTGCCGCATGGCGCGGCAGGGCAGGTGCATCAGTTGGCGATCATCTGGCGCAGCACGTAGTGCAGGATGCCGCCAACCTTGAAGTACTCGACCTCGTTGAGGGTGTCGATGCGGCACAGCACTTCGACTTCCTCATGGGTGCCGTCTTCACGGGTGATGATCAGTGTCAGTGGCATCTGCGGGCGCAGTTCCACGCCTTCCAGACCTTCGATGGCCAATACTTCCTTGCCGGTCAGTTTCAGGCTGGTGCGGTCGGTACCGGGTTTGAACTGCAGCGGCAGCACGCCCATGCCCACCAGGTTGGAGCGGTGGATACGCTCGAAGCTTTCCGCGATTACCGCCTTGACCCCCAGCAGGTTGGTGCCCTTGGCCGCCCAGTCGCGGCTGGAGCCGGTGCCGTATTCCTTGCCAGCGATGATCAACAGCGGCGTGCCTTCGGCCTGATAGCGCATGGCGGCGTCGTAGATCGCCAGCTTTTCGCCGCTGGGGATGTGCAGGGTGTTGCCGCCTTCCTCGCCGCCGAGCATTTCGTTGCGGATGCGTATGTTGGCGAAGGTGCCGCGCATCATCACTTCATGGTTGCCGCGGCGCGAGCCGTAGGAGTTGAAGTCGGCCTTGTCTACTCCGTGCTCGCTCAGGTAGCGCCCAGCCGGGCTGTCGGCCTTGATATTGCCGGCCGGGGAGATGTGGTCGGTGGTCACCGAGTCGCCGAGCAGGGCGAGGATGCGCGCCTGGCGGATATCGGTGATACGTGGCGGGTCGCCAGCGATGTTCTCGAAGAACGGCGGGTGCTGGATATAAGTGGAGTCACCTTGCCAGGCGTAGGTATCGGCCTTGGGCACGGCGATGGCCTGCCACTTCTCGTCGCCAGCAAAGACTTCGGCGTATTCCTTGCGGAACATGGCGGTGTCGACCTGGGCGATGGCCTGGGTAATCTCGGCCTGGGTCGGCCAGATGTCCTTCAGATATACCGGTTGACCATCCTTGCCGGTGCCGAGGGCGTCGCGGGTCAGGTCGATGCGCACGCTGCCGGCCAGGGCGTAAGCCACCACCAGGGGTGGCGAGGCCAGCCAGTTGGTTTTCACCAGCGGGTGCACGCGGCCCTCGAAGTTGCGGTTGCCGGAGAGCACCGAGGCGACGGTGAGGTCGGCCTGGGTGATGGCTTTTTCGATGGGCTCGCGCAACGGGCCGGAGTTGCCGATGCAGGTGGTGCAGCCGTAGCCCACCAGGTCGAAGCCGAGTTTCTCCAGATAAGGCGTCAGGCCGGCAGCGTCGAAGTATTCGGTGACCACCTTGGAACCTGGGGCCAGCGAGCTCTTCACCCAAGGTTGGCGCTGCAGGCCTTTTTCCACGGCTTTCTTGGCCAGCAGGCCGGCAGCCATCATCACGCTGGGGTTGGAGGTGTTGGTGCAGGAGGTGATGGCGGCGATCACCACGGCGCCATCTTTCAGGCGATGGGTATGGCCGTCGTCTTCATAGTCGACTTCGCCGCTCTGCTTGTCGCCGCCAACTGCGGTACCGCCGCCGCCTTCGCTGAGCATGCGGCCTTCTTCTTTGGCCGCCGGTTTAAGCTGCAGGCCGACGAAATCGTCGAAGGCCTGGCTGACCTGGCCCAGGGAGACGCGATCCTGCGGGCGTTTCGGCCCGGCCAGGCTGGCCTCGACGCTGCCCATATCCAGGCTCAGGCTGTCGGTGAACAGCGGCTCGGCGCCCGGCTCGCGCCACAGGCCCTGGGCCTTGCTGTAGGCCTCGACCAGTTGCACGGTGGCGTCCGGGCGGCCGGACAGGCGCAGGTAGCCGAGGGTGATCTCGTCCACCGGGAAGAAGCCGCAGGTGGCGCCGTATTCCGGGGCCATATTGGCGATGGTGGCGCGGTCGGCCAGGGGTAGGTCGGCCAGACCGTCGCCGTAGAACTCGACGAATTTGCCCACCACGCCTTTCTTGCGCAGCATCTGGGTGACGGTGAGCACTAGGTCGGTGGCGGTGATGCCTTCTTTCAGCTTGCCGCTGAGCTTGAAGCCGATCACTTCGGGAATCAGCATCGACACCGGCTGGCCGAGCATGGCCGCTTCCGCCTCGATGCCGCCGACGCCCCAGCCGAGTACGCCGAGGCCGTTGATCATGGTGGTGTGCGAGTCGGTGCCGACCAGGGTGTCGGGGTAGGCGAGGGTGGCGCCGTCTTCTTCTTTGGTCCATACGGTGCGCGCCAGGTATTCGAGGTTGACCTGGTGGCAGATGCCGGTGCCCGGCGGCACCACGCTGAAGTTGTCAAAGGCGTGCTGGCCCCAGCGCAGGAAGGCGTAGCGCTCGCCGTTGCGCTGCATTTCCAGTTCGACGTTGTCGTGGAAGGCGCTGGAGGAGGCATAGCGGTCGACCATCACCGAGTGGTCGATGACCAGGTCCACCGGCGACAGCGGGTTGATCCGCTGCGGATCGCCGCCGGCCTTGGCCATGGCGTCGCGCATGGCGGCCAGGTCGACCACCGCCGGCACGCCGGTGAAGTCCTGCATCAATACGCGCGCCGGGCGGTACTGGATCTCGCGGTCGGAGGCGCGCTGGTCGAGCCAGTCGACCATGGCTTGCAGATCCTGCGGCTGCACGGTCTGGCCGTCTTCGTTGCGCAGCAGGTTCTCCAGCAGGACCTTGAGCGATTTGGGCAGGCGGTCGATGTTGCCGAGGCGTTGGGCAGCCTCGGGCAGGCTGAAATAGCGGTAAGTGGCGTCGCCGACTTTCAGTTCGCGGCGGCAGTTCAGGCTATCGAGGGAGGGCATTGCACATCTCCTTGGGCCCGCACGGTTCGGGCTGTGTCTGATGGCGGCAGACCTTCAAGCTAGTTCGGCTTGAGCGGTCTGGCTAGCGCATATCCTTAATCGGTTGCTATGTGCTGTCCGGTCTGCATGGCCGGATTTCATCGAAACACGATGGCTGGCGGCTTCATATATGTAGGCAGCACATGTATAGCTGGACAGGTTTAGCGGCTCTGGGTTCCGGTCTCGGGTATCATGCGCGCCTCGAGGAGAGCCTTTGATGAATACCCTGTTTCTGCATTGCCGCCCCGGTTTCGAAGGGGAGGTTTGCGCCGAGATCACCGACCTTGCTGCACGCCTGGATGTACCAGGCTACTCCAAGACCAAGCCCGGCAGCGCGTGCGCCGAGTTCGTCTGCAGCGAGGCGGCCGATTGCGAACGGCTGATGCGCAGCGTGCGTTTCAATCAGCTGATTTTCCCGCGGCAATGGGCGCGCGGGGCCTATGTCAGCCTGCCGGAAAGCGACCGTATCAGCGTGTTGCTGGAGGCGCTGGCTGATTACCCGGTGTGCGGCAGCCTGTGGCTGGAAGTGGTGGATACCAACGACGGCAAGGAACTCTCGACCTTCTGCAAGAAGTTCGAGGCGCCGCTGCGCAAGGCGCTGCTCAAGGCCGGCAAACTGGTGGACGATGCCAGGAAGCCGCGCCTGCTGCTGACCTTCAAGAGCGGCCGTGAGGTGTTCGCCGGCATCGCCGAGGCGGACAACCAGGCGATGTGGCCGATGGGCATTCCGCGCCTGAAGTTTCCGCGCGAGGCGCCGAGCCGCTCCACGCTCAAGCTGGAGGAAGCCTGGCACCATTTCATCCCGCGCGAGCAGTGGGATCAGCGCCTGGCGCCCGGCATGACCGCAGTTGACCTGGGCGCCGCACCGGGCGGCTGGACCTGGCAACTGGTCAATCGGGAAATCCGCGTCACCGCCGTGGACAACGGGCCGATGGCCGAAAGCCTGATGTACTCCGGTTTTGTCGTGCATCAGCGCGCTGATGGTTTCACCTTCCGACCACGGCATCCGGTGCACTGGATGGTCTGCGATATCGTCGAGAAACCGGCGCGCACGGCGGCGATGATCGAAACCTGGCTGGGCGAGGGGCTGTGCCGCGAGGCGGTGGTCAACCTCAAGTTGCCGATGAAGCAGCGCTACGCCGAAGTGCGGCGCCTGCTCGATCGCATCGAATCGGGGCTGGTCGAGCGCGGTCTGAAGGTCAGCATCGGCTGCAAGCAGCTGTATCACGACCGTGAGGAAGTGACCTGCCACCTGCGTCGGCATGGCAAGTGATGGTCTGCGCGCAGGTGACCTGAAGGTCAGCTTTGCGCGACAATGCGCGCCTGTTTGTGGAGCCCCTTATGTCCGAAGTCCTGACCCTCAACCACGATGACCTGCTCGACGCCAGCGGCCTGAATTGCCCTGAGCCGGTGATGATGCTGCACAACAAGGTGCGCGACCTGTCGCCGGGCGGTCTGCTCAAGGTGATCGCCACCGATCCCTCTACCCGCCGTGATATTCCCAAGTTCTGCGTGTTTCTCGGTCACGAGCTGCTCGGTCAGGCCGAAGAGGACGGCACCTACCTGTACTGGATTCGCAAGAAGGCCGACTAGGTGACGCATGTCGCATGTAGGGTGCACCGTGCGCACCGGTGATGTGTCTTGAACCGTGTTATCTCTGGTTGTTGGTGCGCGCGGCGCACCCTACGGTTCTGCGTCGTTTTCAGCGTTGTTCCAACCTGCTTGTCCCGGCGCCAGACCGCAGCTGTTTAGCAAAGCCTGCCAGGCTTTGACGTGACGCGCCGTCGCGGCGCGGAAATCCTGCCATAACGAATCCTGCTCGCCGGCCAGCCGCTGCAGGTGCTCGCGGGTGGCGGCAGGAATGCTGTCGATGCGCTGCAATTGCAGCAGCGCCGCCTGCCACTGCCGGCCGCGCTGGTCGACCTGTGCCAGATAGGGCTGCAGGCCGCCGGCGTAGAACTTGACGAAGATGTTCTGCAGGATGCGTCCGCGTGGTGTCGCCTGGCCCAGTGGACAGATCGGGCGACTCTGCTGGCGTTGCTCCAGCAGTTCGCTGCCAGCGTCGAGGTTTTGGCGCAGGCTGGCCAGGCTGGTAATCAACTGACCGCCCTGTTCGCTGGCATAGAGGGCGAAGAACAGCGGCTCCAGCTCGTCGGCATTCGGTGGCAGCTGTGCAGGCAGCGCGGCGCCGATGCTGGCCAGTCGCTGCAATGCGTCCAGTGCGGCGCTGTCTTCCAGCGTGTTCACCGGCAAGGCCTTATCGGCGAAACGCAGGTAGTTCTCGAATTCCGGGCTGCCGTTCAGCGCATTCCAGAATACTGCGGGCAGTTGCTGGCGCTTGTCGCTGGCCAGGCGCTGCAGCGTGGCCTTCAGGCTGGAGTCTTCCTGCAGATGGGGCAGGCAGGCATCGATGGCGCGCAGCAGATCACCTTCGTAGCCCAGGCGCTGGCTGGGCATCAGTTGCTTGCCCAGGCTGCTGTTACGCTGGCTGATCAGTTGTTGCAGGTGCGGGCAGCGCCGTGCATCGATCACCAGATCGAGCAGGCCGATACGCAACTCGGGAATCTCGCTAAGCCGCTCACGCCGGGCCGGTAGGCGGTACCGGCTGACACTGCGATTGTCGAAGGCGTTGACGTCAGCAGCATCGAGTGAGCGTTGCAGGCGTTGCAGGTAATCGCTCTGCAGGGCCAGGCCGTCGTTGGCCGGGCCGCATGCAGCGAGCAGAAGTAGGCAGAGGAGCAGGGCTGGTCGAATCATGCGCTCAGTCTAGAACTGATCTCCTGCCTATCCAATGACTCAGGCGGCCCGGCGAATGCGCTTGCGTGCGCTGCGCGCCAGGCGCACGGTGAGCATCGCCGCGGCGCAGGTCAGACCTACTACCAGACCCTGCCACAGACCGCTGGGGCCACTCGGTTCGCCAAACAGGTCGGACAGCCCCAGCGCATACCCCACCGGCAGGCCGATTCCCCAGTAGGCGAACAGGGTCAGCAGCATGGTGATGCGTGTGTCCTGGTAGCCACGTAGTGCGCCGGCCGCGGTCACCTGAATGGCATCGGAGAACTGGAACAGCGCCGCATAGACAATCAGCGTTGCCGCCACCGTGATCACCGTTTTGTCCGGCGTGTAGATCTGCGCGATCTGTTCGCGCAGCAGGAACATCAGGCTGGCCGATATGCAGGCATAGCCCAGTGCTGCCGCCATGCTCACCCCGGCGGCGAAGCGCGCCTCACGTGGCTGACCACGCCCCAGCGCTTGGCCGACGCGTACGGTGGCGGCCATGGCCAAGGAGTAAGGGATCATGAACACCATGGAGCTGAAGTTGAGCGCGATCTGGTGACCGGCCACCACGGTGGCGCCAAGCCCGCCGATCAGCAGAGCGATCACTGCGAAGATGCTCGACTCGGCGAACACCGCGATGCCGATCGGGACGCCAATGCTCAGCAGGCGTTTGATCACCGTCCACTGCGGCCATTCGAAGTGGGTGAACAGCGCGCTGCTGCGGTAGTAGGGCGCCCACTTCACCCAGATCAGCATGCCGATCAGCATGAAGCCCATCACCAGCGCGGTTGCCCAGCCGCAGCCAACGCCACCCATGGCCGGCAGGCCGAACTTGCCGTAGATGAAGATGTAGTTGGCCGGGATGTTCAGCAGCAGGCCGATAATGCCCAGCACCATGGCCGGGCGGGTGTGACCAAGGCCGTCGCTGAAACAGCGCAGCACGTGATACGGCGCCACTGCCGGAAAGCCGCAGGCCACGGCGCGCAGATAACCCACGGCCGGAGTGATCAGCTCCGGGTCGATGTTCATCGTGCGCAGGATGAACTCGGCGTTCCACAGCAGGGCCGCGGCGCTGCCGCCGACGACCAGCGCCAGCCAGAGCGCCTGACGCACCAGCAGGCCGATGTCGGCCTCTTGGCCAGCGCCGAAGCGTTGCGCCACCTTGGGCGTGGTCGCCAGCAGGATGCCGGTCATCAGCAGGAATACCGGTACCCAGATCGAGTTGCCCAGTGCCACGGCCGCCAGGTCCTGCGGGCTGACGCGCCCGGCCATCAGCGTGTCGACGAAACCCATGGCGGTGTGTGCCAGCTGGGCGATGATGATGGGCGTGGCCAGGAGCAGGAGGCTGCGCAGTTCCGTGCGCACGCGGCCAAGGCGGCTGTCGGTGGACATTTCGACTCTTCGGGATAACAGGAAACCGCGTAGTCTACGCCTTGACGTAGCGGTCAGGAAAGTTCGATTTGCCCCTCTGTCTGGCGGCCTGTGGGGCGACGCTAAGGTGTCGGCTGACTTAGAATGGCGGCCTGCCTGATGGAGCCTGCCATGCACATAGTCGCCGACGAAAACATTCCCCTGCTCGATGAGTTCTTCGCCGCGTTCGGCAGCATCCGTCGCCTGTCGGGGCGCGGCATCACAGCGACCGATGTGCGTGATGCCGACCTGCTGCTGGTGCGCTCGGTGACCCAGGTGAATAGCGCCTTGCTCGAAGGCAGCCGAGTGCGCTTCGTCGGCACCTGCACCATCGGCACCGACCATCTGGATCTCGATTACTTCGCCGAGGCTGGAATCGCCTGGAGCAGTGCGCCTGGTTGCAACGCCCGTGGCGTGGTGGATTACGTGCTGGGCAGTGTGCTGACTCTGGCCGAGCGCGAGGGCGTCGACCCGGCGGCGCGGATTTATGGCGTGGTCGGGGCGGGGCAGGTTGGCGGGCGTCTAGTCGATCTGTTGCGTGGTCTCGGTTGGCAGGTGCGGGTGTGTGACCCGCCGCGCCAGGCTGCCGAGGGCGGCGACTTCGTCAGCCTGGAGCAGATCATCGACGAGTGCGATGTGATCAGCATGCACACGCCGCTGGACGCTTCGACGCGGCATCTGTTCGGTGCGACTCGCCTGGCGGCATTGAAGCCAGGAACCTGGTTGATCAACGCCAGTCGTGGTGCCGTGGTCGATAACGCCGCGCTACGCAGCTTGCTGCCGCAGCGGCCTGACCTGAAGGCGGTACTGGACGTGTGGGAGGGCGAGCCGCAGGCCGATGTTGAGTTGGCCGCCCTGTGCCAATTAGCGACGCCACATATTGCCGGCTACAGCCTGGACGGCAAGCTGCGCGGCACAGCGCAGATCTACCAGGCCTGCTGCCGAGCGTTGGGCGTGGCTGAGCAGGTGAGTCTGGCCGATCTGCTGCCGGCGCCCTGGTTGAGCGAGTTGAGTATCGATAGCAGCGCCGATCCGGCCTGGGCGCTGGCCAGTATTTGCCGCTCGGTCTACGACCCACGCCGCGACGATGCGGATTTTCGCCGTAGTCTGGTCGGCGATGCCGATGCCCGTCGCGCCGGCTTCGACCGCCTGCGCAAGCATTACCCCATGCGCCGCGAAATCGATGGTCTGCATGTGCGCATCCAGGGTGACTCATTACCACTGGCTGCGCTGGTGCGAGCCTTGGGCGCGACCCTTGTGTAGGGTGCGCTGTGCGCACCGGCTGATATCGCAGAGCCCCGAGGTGCGCACAGCCTAGGTGGCCCCGCGACACCCTACGATAAGGCGCTATCCATGCGCCTTATTTTGCATTTATTAAATTGCATGCAATTTAATTGCTCGCTACCTTGTTCGTCACTTTCAGCCCATTCAGGACGATTCCTCATGAGCAACGCGCTTTTCGATATCCCGGTCACCACCATCAAGGGCGAGCAGAAGACCCTGGCTGACTTCGGCGGCAAAGCCGTGCTGGTGGTCAACACCGCCAGCAAGTGCGGCTTCACCCCGCAGTACAAGGGCCTGGAAAACGTCTGGCAGCAATACAAGGACAAGGGCCTGGTGGTGCTCGGTTTCCCCTGCAATCAGTTCGGCAAGCAGGAGCCGGGCGACGAGGGCGCCATCTCGGAATTCTGCGAGCTGAACTTCGGCGTCAGCTTCCCGCTGTTCAAGAAAGTCGACGTCAATGGCAGCGATGCTCACCCGTTGTTCGTGCAGTTGAAGAAGCGCGCACCGGGGCTGCTGGGCAGTCAGGGCATCAAGTGGAATTTCACCAAGTTCCTGATTGGCGAGGATGGCCAGGTGGTCATGCGTTTCGCCCCGACCACCAAGCCCGAAGAGCTGAGCAGCGAGATCGAAGCTCTGCTCAAATGAGTGCTTTCGATACCGCTGGGCTGCAGTTGGACAACCAGCTGTGCTTCAAGCTCTACGCCGCTTCACGCGCGGTGATCCGCGCCTACAAGCCGATGCTCGACGGCCTCGGCCTGACCTACCCGCAATATCTGGTGATGCTGGTGCTGTGGGAGTGGCAGGAGCGGGCGCCTGAGCAGCCGACGCTCAAGGCACTCGGGCAACGCCTGCAACTGGACTCCGGGACCCTGACGCCGCTGCTCAAGCGTCTGGAGCAGATGGGGCTGGTGCAGCGCCGTCGCGCGCAGGTGGACGAACGCGAGGTGCATCTGGCCTTGAGCGATGCTGGTAGGGCGCTCCAGGCGCAGGTCTTGCCGCTGAAGGCGCAGCTGCTCTGCCAGTTCGATGATCAGGACCTGCTGGAGATGGAAGGGCTGCGCCGCAGTCTGGATCGCCTGTTGGCCAGGCTCAGCGAGTGAGGTCGGCGGGCAGCCAAGTATCCAGAATGGCTGCCAGTTCCTCGCGGCGGAAGGGTTTGGCCAGGTAGTCGTTCATGCCGGCGGCGCGGCAGCGTTCGCGTTCGTCGGACAGCGCATTGGCGGTCAGGGCGACAATGGGCAACTTCGGCCAGCGCCCGTTGCTGCGAATGCGCCGGCTGGCCTCGTAGCCATCCATCACCGGCATATTGCAGTCCATCAGGATCAGGTCGACAGGTTCCTGCTCCAGAACCTCCAGCGCTTCACCACCATGGCCGGCTACCAGCACCTGATAGCCGAGCTTGCCCAGCATGCCCTTGGCGACCATCTGGTTGACCGGGTTGTCCTCGACCAGCAGTACGCGTGCACTGCTTTCCCGCACAGGCTGCGCCTGGGCACTGCTGTGAACGTCGCCGTCGTCGCTGTGCAGGACGTGCCGCAGCTCCTGTAGCAGGCCATTGCGCGACACTGGGCGGGCGATCTGCAGCAGCGGCATAAGGCGTTGTGCCTGCTCATGCGGCAGGAAGTTGCCGTAGGCGGTGACCAGCAACACCGGTGTGCTTATCGCCGGACGAATGCCGAACAGGCATTCCGGGCAATCGCTGATCAGCAGGTCGGCCTCCACGCCGTGCAGGTTGGCATCGGTATCCAGGCGCTGATAACTCAGGCCCCAGGCGGGCAGCCACTGGCTGAGCATCTGTTGCAGGCCGCTGCTGGTCGGGGTCAGCGCGACGATGCGGCCCTCCAGCGCCGGTTGTGAGCTGGCTTGCACATGGGTAGGCAGCGGTAGCTCGGCGCAGAACTCACTGCCGAAGCCTTCTTTCGATTGCAGGCTCAGCTTGCCGTGCATTGCCTCGCACAGGCGGCGCGTCAGTGCCAGGCCGAGGCCGGTGCCGCCGTACTCACGGGTGATGCCCACTTCGGCCTGGGCGAAGGGCTGGAAGATACGTGCCTGGGCGTCTTCGGCGATGCCGATGCCGGTATCGCGTACGCGAATGCTGATGCCGTCCATAGCGCAGGCGACGATCAGGTCGACGCGACCGAAGCGGGTGAATTTGAGCGCATTGGACAGCAGGTTACTGACGATCTGGCGCACCCGCGTCGGATCGCCCAGCACCTGCGCCGGCAGTGCCGGATCGATCAGGCAGGTCAGCTCCACGGCGCTGGTGGCGTTCTGCGACAGCAAGCTGGCGGTTTCTTCGGCCAAGGCGCCGAGGTCGAAGGGGATTTCCTCCAGCTCCAGCTGGCCAGCTTCGAATTTGGACAGGTCGAGAATGTCGTTGAGCAGCTCCACCAACACCTTGCCGGAATCGTGTGCGATACCCAGCTGTTGACGCTGCTCGGCGCTGAGTGGGCCGTCCAGGGCCAGGGCGAGCATGCCCAGCAGGCCGTTGAGCGGGGTGCGGATCTCATGGCTCATGTTGGCCAGGAAGGCGGAGCGCGCCTGCGCCATGTTCAGGGCGGTGGTGCGCGCCGTTTCCAGCTCGGCGTTGGACTGGCTGAGGCGCACGTTAGTCGCCTTGAGTTCGGCGGTACGGGCCGAGACGATGTTTTCCAGTTCACTCAGGTACTGGGTCAGGCGATCCTCGGCGTTGCGCCGTTGCTCGATCTCCAGCGCGATGTTCGACAACTGGCGGTTGGTGACCTCGACCAGGGTGCCGATCTCGTCGTGCTCATGGCCTTTGGGGCAGGGCACGGGGCGATGCTGCGGGTCCTGCGGGTTGCGTTCGCTGAGGGCGCGAATCACCCCGGTCAGGGGTTTGGTCAGCATGAAATAGAACAGCACCAGCAGGATCAGCGACAGCAGCAGGCTGCGCGCGAACCCGGTGAGCAAGGTCAGCATCGAGCGTTTCAGGAAGTGGCTGCCGAAGGCGTAGGTGTCGACCTCCAGGCGCAGAAAACCGAGGGCCTCGTCGGGGGCGTGGCTGACGTGGAGCGGGTCCTGGAACTGCCGTTGGGCGCCGAACAGGCTGTCGCTCAATACCCGATAACGGCTTTCGCTGCGTGGACGGCTGACGCTGGCCAGAACCAGGCCGCTGTTGTCGATCAGTTCCGCGCGGGTCACCGCAGGGGAGCGCAGCAGGCCGAGAACCAGCTCCTGGGCCAGTTCGGCGTCGATGTTGTAGGCGATGCGGGCGGCGGGGTTGTGGCTGATTTCCAGCAGCGCGCGAATCTCGCGGTTGATGGAGGCCTCTTCGCTGGCATAATCGACCGCCACTTGGGTGACGCTGAGCAGCGTACCAAGGATAAACGCCACCAGGACGGTCAGACCGGCCTGTTTGAACGACAGACGATTGGTGAGCGATATATCCATGAATGCGTGCGTCGTCTCTGATCCTTGGGCGCTTGCCAAGCATAGCTGATAGCGACCCTGTACCGGCAGAGCCTGCAACGTGCGGTTCTGCGCAAAAGGAGTAGTAGATCGTGGATTCCCGATTGCTGGATTTTCTCGCCCGCGCCGAACAGGTGCTGGAGCGCATCGAGCCCCTGCTGCCTGCACTGCGTCCGGAAGTGGACTGGAGCCAGTGCGTGGCGGCGCGCTGGGTGCGTGATGGGCGCAGTGGCTACCTGCTGCCGCTGGATGTCAGTCTTGATCTGTCGCTGAGCGACCTGCTGGGCGTGGACGTCCAGCGCGAGCAACTGGCGCGTAATACCCGCCAGTTCGTCAGCGGCATGCCGGCCAATCACGCCTTGCTCTGGGGCGCGCGCGGCACCGGTAAATCATCGCTGGTGCGTGCCTTGCTCGCCGAGCACGCCAAGGCCGGTCTGCGCCTGATCGAGATCGAACGCGATCACCTGGCCGATCTGCCGCGCGTGGTCGAGTTGCTGGCCGGTCTGCCGCAACGTTTCGTGCTGTTCTGCGATGACCTGTCGTTCGAGGCGGGTGAGGGCGACTACCGTGTGCTCAAGAGCGTGCTCGACGGCTCGCTGGAGCAGGCGCCGGACAACGTGCTGCTGTACGCCACGTCCAACCGTCGCCATCTGGTGCCCGAGCATCAGAGTGACAACGAGAACTGGAAGAGGGTCGACGGCGAGCTACATCCCAACGAGGCAGTGGAGGACAAGATCGCGCTGTCCGACCGTTTTGGCCTGTGGCTGTCGTTCTATCCCTTCACTCAGGATCACTTCCTGATCGTCGTGCGCCACTGGGTGGATGTGCAGGCGCGTCAGGTCGGGCTGAACTGGAGCTGGGACGAGGCGCTGGAAAAGGCCGCCATCCGCTGGGCGCTGGGTCGTGGTAACCGTAATGGCCGCTGCGCTTATCAATTCGCCCGCCACTGGGTCGGGCTGCAACTGCTGGAGCAACAGGCATGATCGATCTTTCCCAGACGGGTGACGGCCTCAATGGCTATCCGCTGCTGACTGCGCAGTTGCAGGCGCTGTTATCCGGTGAGCGTGATTTCATTGCCAATGCCGCGCAGTTTTCCGCCTTCCTGTTTCACGAGCTGGCCGACCTGAACTGGGCTGGCTTCTATCTGGTCAAGGATGGCGAACTGGTGCTTGGCCCGTTCCAAGGCAAGGTGGCCTGCGTGCGCATCGCCTTCGGTCGTGGTGTCTGCGGCGCAGCGGCGGCCAGCCTGCAAACCCAGCGAGTCGAGGATGTGCATGCTTTCCCGGGGCACATTGCCTGCGATAGTGCATCGAACAGCGAACTGGTGGTGCCCTTGGTCAAGGACGGCCGCCTGATTAGCGTGCTGGATCTGGACAGTCCGTCGGTAGGGCGTTTCACCGAGGTGGATCAGACCGGCATCGAAGCGCTGGCAGCGGTATTCCTGGCGGCCAGCGACTGCTGAATACGCTTCGGCGATGCGGCGGTTTGAGCTCGATCCGGTAGGGTGCGCCGCGCGCACCGCAGGCCTGAGACGTCGCCGAAGCTGGTTTCGCAATCGGTGCGCACGGCACACCCTACGAAGCAGGCTCAGCGCTTGGCGCCGATCTTCTCCAGCGTACGCAGTTCACGCGGCAGCAGTTGCTGTGTGGATGCACGGTTCTTGATGCGCTCGTAGTGCGCCATCAGGTTCGGCCAGCGGCCGGCATCCAGGGTTTCCCCGCCATGCTCCATGTTGATCAGCTGGCTGGCCAGCGCCAGGTCGGCCATGGACAGCTGCTCACCGAGGAAATAGGGCGCATCACCCAGCGTGGTCTCGAAGTAGTCGAAGTGGTTGGGCAGTTTGTCCCTGAGCGTCTGCTGCACCTTTTCCTCGTCGCAGGGCTGACCCATGGTGGCTTTCAGCACGCGGTTGCGGAACACGGTGAAGGTGCACAGTGGCGCCAGCTCGTAATCGGCGTATTTTTCCAGCCAGCGCACCTTGGCGCGTTGCTCGGCATCGGCGCCATACAGCGGTGTGTGCTCGGGGTAGCGTTCTTCCAGGTACTGGCAAATGACGCTGGAGTCAGCCAGCTTGAGGTCGCCGTCGCGAAAGGCGGGAATTCGGCCTAGCGGGTTGAGTTCGCGAAACCAATCGGGCTGGCCGAAGGGCATGACCACTTCGAGCTCGTAATCCAGGCCCTTTTCGATCAGGCACAGGCAGAGCTTGCGGACGAAGGGGGACAGCGGAGCTCCATATACAGTCAGACTCATTGCGACTCCTAGCGGCGGTCAGTGTGCTCGAGTGAGCGTGGCGATCCTCAGTCGTAGATGTTCTTCTTCTTCCAGTCGTCGCCTTCCAGATCTTTCAGACCTTCGGTCAACTGGCTCGGTTCTTCTGCTGTTGGAGCATTGTTGTTGAGCACCATGGCATTGGCACGTGCCAACTGCTCCTCGAATCGTTTGAGCTGCGCCTGGTAGGGCGCGGGATCTGGCTGCTTGCGCAGGTACTGCACGCCACGCTCGAAGGCCAGGCGGGCCTGGCCGGGTTGTTTCTGCTGCATGGCCGCCTGGCCCAGGGTGCTGAAGAACTCGATATGCACCAGCACCAGCATCTGCCGAATCTGCTTGAGCCAATGCTTGCCGTCGCCCGCGGGTAGCAGGCCGGCCTGAACCGAACCGGTGATCAGGGCATGCAGATTTTCCAGCAGGAAACGCACGTCCTTGGCTTTGGCTTCGTTGGCGATGGGTTGAGGAGGGTTCTTCACGGCAATGGATTCGCCCTGAGCGACCTGCGCCTTAAGCGTGTCGATATCGCTCCGAAGGGTAGTGTTCTGTTTCTCCAGTGGCAGTAAGCGTTCGCTGGCCTGCAACTGTAACTGGCTCAGCAGTAGCTTCAGCTGCGGCGTCATCAATTGGCCAGGTATACGCTCGGAGATGTCCTGACAGCGACGAATTCGGTCGAGTAGGTCGGCGCGCTGGCGCGCTTTCTCCAGCTTGCTGTTCTCGACGGCGTGGTTGATGTAGGCAATCACCATCAACAGGGCGATGCCGCCGACGATCAGCATGGTTATCACGAGTGCGGACACTGCTTGGGACCTCTCGAGAATCGACTTTTCGACCGAGTGTAGTGGCTTGGTCGCATGGCTCCTAGTGGCATATCGATTTCTGGGCTGAAGTCTTTGATTTTAAAAATTTTTTAGAGAGTGGTTGACGACCTTTAAAAGCCTCCATAGAATGCGCGCCACTTCCAGCGCAAAGCCCAAAGCGAAGCGAAGGAAGCCGGAAAGTTGCTTGATGTTCCGGGGTGTGTCCCCTTCGTCTAGTGGCCTAGGACACCG